>JBAQFX010000046.1:0-7846 GCA_049287485.1 Anaerolineales bacterium | reverse complement strand
AGTGAATACTGATGGTGCTTTATAACGATTTCACAACATAGGTATAGATATGCTTGGTTCATCGGAAATCTCATTAGATCAATGTATCAAATGTAATATTTGCACAACGGTATGTCCGGTATCTGCCGTATCTGATATGTTCCCAGGACCAAAATATGAAGGTCCACAAGCTGGGCGTTTCCGTAATCCTGATCAACCATCCCCGGATAGCTCTGTAGATTATTGTAGTGGATGCAGGGCATGTAATATGGTCTGCCCAACAGGAGTAAAAATTGCTGAGATTAATTCTCGCGCTCGAGCCCAATTAGTAAACCAGGGTAAAATTTCTTTGAAGTATCGTTTGCGCAATAATCTGATTGCGCGACCTGAGCTCCTTGGAAAAGTCGGTCAACCTTTTTCACCTATAGTAAATTACCTTCTTGAACTAAACCCAGCACGCTGGTTTGCGGAATATACCCTAGGTATTCATCATTCAGCTCCTTTGCCAAAATTCAGCAATCAGCTTTTTACCAGCTGGTTTCATAATCATCCCAAACCAGTTGGCACCACACGCAAAGTAGTATATTTCCATGGTTGTTCGACTCAATATTATGAACCACGTATCGGTCGAGCGGCAGTTCAAGTATTGGAAGCGAATGGCTGTGAAGTTATCGTTCCACCGCAAAATTGTTGCGGCCTACCGCTTCTTTCCAATGGTGAGTTTACCGCTGCGAGGAAATATCATCAGAATAACGTCAAAAATCTAGTCGATTACGCTTATCAAGGCATTCCTATTATAGGCACCTCAACAAGTTGTACCTTAACCCTAAAAGAGGAAGCTCCAGAATTACTGGATATGGACGATCAAGCGACACAATTGGTAGCGATGAACACTTTTGACTTTAATGAATTCTTGCTGATGCTTCATCAGGAAGGCTCGCTTAATCTGAACTTAAATCCCATACCATTATCCCTCGTGTACCACATCCCTTGCCAATACCGCGCTCATCGTATTGGCAAACCTGGTATCGAGTTATTACAGTTAATTCCTGAGCTAGAAATAACAGATAGTCACAATACTTGTTGTGGAATTGCAGGCACATATGGATATAAGGAAGAAAAATACAATATCTCTATGGAAGTCGGTCAATCTTTATTTCAGCTGATCAATCATGATCTATCTACCAGTCCATTCGTAGTTTGTGATAGTGAAACCTGTCGCTGGCAAATCACCCATGCCACAGGGAAGCCCGCTGTTCATCCGGTTGAGCTTCTCGCAAAATCTTATGGACTTCCCGTTGAAGGTGTTTTGAATGAAATATAGTTTTAGCTAGAAATTATTGTGTTAACAAACCCATTAGGATTACTCAAAGAATATCCAAAACAGCTACGACTTATGTTTTTTGGTATGTTAATCAGCACAATGGGCTCATCAATGATTTGGCCATTTTTAATGATTTATGTGAGGCAGCGAGTTGACCTACCATTGACGCAGATAGCCAGCTTAATGACCATCAATGCTACGGCTGCCATCATTGCAGCTTTCATCGCAGGGCCCATAACCGACCGGATCGGACGAAAATGGGTTATGGTCGTTAGCCTGGCTGGAAATAGCCTGGTTTACTTTTTAATGAGCGGCGCCCATAGTTACCTGAGCTTTGCGCTGCTAATGACCTTTAGTGGCACCTTCAACCCCCTTTATCGGGTGGGTGCTGATGCCATGGTAGCTGACCTGATCCAACCAGAGAAGAGACCAGATGCGTATGCTCTCATGCGCTTGAGCAATAATGCCGGCATCTCAATTGGTCCGATGATAGGTGGTTTTATATCCTCGCTTTCATTTTCGATTACCTTCTATTTTGCTGGTGCTGGTATGATGGTTTATAGCTTATTACTCGCATTCTTTGCAATTGAAACTTTGCCTAAACAAACAGATTTTTCCCTAGATTATTCGAAACTTTTCAGTGGCTATCTCCAAGTGCTGCGTGATACACAATTTTTGACCTTTCTCGGAGCATTCATCCTGACCCAAATGTGTGCATTAATGATTTGGATTTTGATGCCAGTCTATGCAAATGGTGTCTTCAATGTTCCTGAAAGCCAATACGGATTCATCCCCACCACAAATGCACTCATGGTTGTTTTTCTGCAAGTTTTCGTTACCCGGATTACGAAGCGCTATCGAGCATTACCAGTGATGATGGTTGGAACGATCTTTTATGCCATTGGAGTGGGTAGTGTCGCTTTTGGTAAATCATTTTTTGGATTTTGGATCAGCATTGTCATCATGACGATTGGTGAATTAATCCTGATGCCAACATCTTCTACATATGTCGCCAATCTGGCGCCACCCGATATGCGAGGTAGATATATGAGTATCGCTGGGTTAACCTGGAGTGCAGCTGCCGGAATTGCTCCTGTTTTAGGGGGATACCTTAATGATCATCTTGCTCCAGTTGCTACATGGTATGGAGGATTTATGATAGGAAGCCTCGGAACCTTAGGTTTTTATATCTTATCCAGAAAGCCTGTAGGAATTCAACCGAATATATCTACCAGTAAGGTTCCATAAGTGGGGTAAAATTGCCAAATCCATCCTTTTCGTATTTTGAGGTATGCCATGAAATCTTCATCCCGATACCGATGGTTCGTTGTGGTGATTTTCTTCTTCTTCGTTCTTCTACATCAAGCCGATAAGCTCCTGATAGGGCCTCTTACAGAAAATATCATCAAGGAATTCAAGATCACGATGACCCAGATGGGGGTTGTATCCATGGGGGCGATGATTGTTGGGGCAATTTTTTACCCATTGTGGGGTTATTTTTATGATCGATATACGCGTCCAAAATTACTGGCGCTCGCTTCATTTATATGGGGCTCGACTACATGGCTGAATGCTATTGCACCGAATTATTCATCATTTTTAGTGACACGTTCTTCCACAGGCATCGATGACTCTAGTTACCCGGGATTATATAGTCTGGTTTCCGATTATTTCGGGCCGAAAGTGCGTGGAAAAGTATATGGCTTATTACAATTCACACAACCTTTAGGATATTTAGTAGGGATGGTGCTTGGTTTGATGCTCAGCGGAGTGATTGGTTGGAGAGGTGTATTCTATATTACTGGTTCGCTCGGGATCGTTATGTCAATTGTCATTTTCTTTGGTGTAAGAGATGTTCCACGTGGTCAGAGCGAACCAGAATTCGTCGATATGGAATTGAGTGGAAAATACCATTTTGAGTGGAAGATAGCTCGTGACCTATTCAAGAAACCAAGCCTCTTATTGCTATTTATCCAAGGATTTTTCGGTGTTTTCCCATGGAATGCAATTACTATCTGGTTTTTCTACTACCTTGGTTCTGAACGAGGTTTCTCGTCGGATACACAATTAATTGTGATGGTTATTGCTGTGCTTGTCCTGGCAGTAGGCTACCCGATCGGTGGTAGCCTGGGGGATTTCTTCTTCAAACGCGATAAACGTGGACGCTTAATCGTATCGATGACTGGTGTGTTGCTGGGTGCGATCCTGCTCTGGTTCACACTCAATGTGCCGAACGAAAACGTAATCTTATTTACCATTCTATTGGGTTTCACAGCACTCTTTATGCCATTTGCTTCTCCTAATGTTGTCTCAACCGTGTATGATATTACCCTTCCAGAGGTGCGTAGCACGGCTGTCTCGGTGCAATACTTTATTGAATCGATTGGGGCTGCTTCAGCACCTGCAATTGTTGGTCTTATTGCTGATCAAACATCATTAAAAAACGCCTTTTTACTGATCTGTATCTCAACCTGGCTTTTATGCGCTTTATTCTTTTTTATCACATCACTCTTTATTAGGAAGGATATTGATATCTTGAGAACTGAATTGTCTCAACGTGCAGACCTGGAAAGAATTAGTCAACAAACTCATTTACCCGAACCCACAGTATGAAAATTACGATCGTTGGCGCGGCGGGTGTGCGTACGCCCTTAATCCTGCAGGCATTGGTAGCTCATCAAGAGAGGTTAGGCTTAAGTGATTTAAGCCTGATCGATATAGATGTTGAGCATCTAAAACTCATCGGCGCATTGACTTCTTCCATAGAAGAATCTTCCAACACTAAATTACGAATTACACGGACAACTGATGCGAGGATCGCATTGTCTGGTGCAGATTTTGTCATCACAACCTTTCGAGTTGGAGGGATAGAATCACGTGTGATTGATGAACGGGTACCTCTAGATCATGGCGTCCTTGGTCAGGAGACTACCGGTGCAGGTGGATTTGCCATGGGTATACGCTCGATACCAGTGATCCTGGAATCTGTAAAAATGATGGAAGAAGTATGCCCCAATGCCTGGCTGATTAATTTCGCCAATCCAGCAGGGATGTTAACCGAGGCAATCATCCGAAATTCAGGATGGAAGCGAGTGGTTGGGATTTGTGACTCACCCACATCTATGTACCAGGTCATATCGGCAGTATTAGGAACAAAACCAGAGGAAGTTTTCCTGGAATATTTTGGTTTGAACCATCTAGGATGGATAAAAAGGATTATATATAAGCAGCAAGATCGATTACCAGACATCCTTTCCATGATTAAAGCAATTGGTAAAGTGCCTGGGTTGCCTTTTGAGGCTGATTTCATAGTTAATCTAGGGATGATCCCTAATGAATACCTCTTTTATTATTACTACTCCAACCAGGCGATAGATAATATCCTTGCAGCGACCGAATGTAGGGGTGAGCAGATTGCCCGGCAAAACATGAAGTTGTTTTCTGTGTTGAAAGAGAAATGCGACGAGCATGATCTTGAAGGAATGCAAGAATCATATCAGGACTATCTCGCCATGCGTGGAAGCACTTATATGGTCAAAGAAACCGGTAAAAACCGAAGTTTATCTACCCTTGATCCCGGATTATTACAATCACTCGCTGATGAAGGTTATGCGGGGGTGGCAATTAACCTGATGGAGGGATTGATTGGTAAGGTTCCCAAGGTCCAAATCTTAAATATACCCAACCATGGTGCTATTCAGGGCATGGATGACCAGGATGTGGTGGAAATCCCGGCGATGGTCCGCCAAGACCAGATCCAACCACTGGCGATTGGGGGAATTCCCGATCATAGCATAGGGTTGATCAAACAAGTCAAGCATTATGAGCGATTAACCATCGAGGCTGCCACAGAAAAATCATATCAAAAAGCACGGCTGGCACTGACTGTTCATCCATTGGTTCGAGATTACGTATTAGCCGGCACTATCCTGGATGAATATATCGCAAAACATCAAGATTATTTTCCAACCCTTCGATAAATGCCTGAGAAATTCGATGTCATCGTTGTTGGCAGCTATTCAGTAGACTTGATCTTCACTGGAATGAAGGAATTTCCCCAACCTGGTAAAGATGTGGTTGCTACAGATTTTACGATGACCCCCGGGGAAGCCTTTATATCAGCGGTCAGTATGCACAGGCTAGGAATCAAGGTAGGTTGGGCAGCCGACTTCGGGAATGATGATTTCAGCCGCTTTGCACTCCAATGTGTGCGAGATGAATGTTTGGATGAGTCATTATTTGTCATACATGACCGGCCATTTCGGCGAATATCAGCAGCAGCGTCATTCCCAGATGAGCGGGGATTCCTCACGTATTATGATCCCGACCCGCCTATTCCCGCAGCGATCCCTGCCCTGATGAAAACCCAAGCAAAAATCTTATTCATCCCTGCATTATATTTTGGTGAATTTTTCAACATTGGAAAACAGATCATCCGTTCAAAGCAAATGATATTGGTTATGGATGGTAACTCATCTAGCGGAGATATGCTTGGGAATACGAAAGAAGCTAAATCAATCAGACGAGCCATCCGCAGCACAGATATCTTTTTACCGAACGCCCGGGAAGCAAGAAGGCTGAGCGGCGAAGCAACGCTTGAGGCAGCAATTCGAAAATTGGGAGAGATATGCCCGATGGTGGTGGTCAAAGATGGTCCCAATGGCAGTTTTGGCATGGCGGATAACCAGATATTTCACGTACCAGCTATACAGGTTGATGCTAAAGATACTACCGGTGCAGGTGATAACTTTAATGCCGGTTTTTTACGCGCCTGGTTAGAGGGACAACCGCTTGATACCTGCCTGAAATGGGGAAATATCGTTGGTGGGCTGTCCACAACCGAATTAGGAGGTACAACCCGAAAAATCACTTGCAAGGAAGTGCAAAACCATAGCTAAATAAATTTTTAAATGTATTAGGGTGATCGTCCTTCTGTATACAAGCATATCATTTTACAAAATCCCTATATAATTTGATAATGTATGGAGATGCGTTGTTTCTATTAACCATGTTGGAGATTGCTCTCCACTCACTTCGCTCCTGGCAGGGTCGCATTATCGCTCCTTATCCCCCAAAACCAGGGGGGGATTCCGCAATGACATTCCAAACATTTGTCCTTATTAGCCATTATTTTCATATCGAATATTTATGAAAATCCTTGAAATAGATCCCTTAGATCGATATCGAAGCCAACAATTTATCGATTTACCCTTTAAAATCTATAAAAATACAACCCAATGGGTACCGCCACTCGATTCAGATAATAAACTTATTTTTAATCAACAACGTAACCCATTTTATCGACATTCGCATGCTGCTTTCTTTTTAGCAATATCCGCTGATGGAGCAGCGATTGGCAGACTAGCGATGTTGAATAATCAGCATTACAACGACTTCAATCATGAAAGAACCGCATTTTTCTACTTATTTGAGTGCACACATGATTTTGAAGCGGCTGATGGATTATTCGAAGCAGGGTTCGAATGGGTAACCCGACAAGGGTTGAAAAAAGTCATCGGTCCAAGAGGTTTCTCGATGCTGGATGGCATGGGAATGCTGGTACACGGATTTGAGCATCGTCCTGCCTTTGGTATCCCGTACAATCCGGCTTATTATCCAACATTGGTAGAATCAGCGGGATTTATTCCACAAAGCAACATCGTTTCTGGATATTTATCTACCAATATGCTGCTACCAGATAAAATCCATAAGGTATCAGAACTAGTAAAACTACGGAGGGGATTATCTATAGCCAGATATAAATCTCGAAGCGATTTACGCCATCTGGTCACCAAATTTAAGGATCTATACAATGGAATGATCGAAGGTACTTCAGGCAACATACCAATCACTGATGATGAAGCTAAATCGATCGCAGACCAGCTAGTGTGGTTTGCCAATCCACGATTAATCAAAGTAATCATGAAGGATGAGACTCCGGTAGGATTTTTGTTTGCTTATCCAGATATATCAGCAGCAGTCCAACATACACGCGGGCGGATCTTTCCCTTTGGATGGATAAGACTTCTAACCGAAATGCGGCGAACTGAATGGGTCAACATCAACGGTGCGGGAATCCTTGAAGATTATCGAGGTCTGGGAGGAACAGCGATTTTGTTCAGTGAGATGGAAAAAAGTATTCGAGAAGGTGGGTTTAAGCATGCTGAAATTGTGCAGATTGGGGTAGAAAATGATAGGATGCAGCGGGAGCTACGTGATCTGGGGATCGAATTTTATAAAATTCATAGGATATACCAACATAGTTTATAAATCGACGGTTGCCGATAAATTAGCGGGGTAAATTGAATATCAAAAAAATTCAAATGCATTCAATTCATGGGGTGGAGGGAAAAGAAAAACCACGAAGGACACGAAGGCTCATAAAGGCGGTTTGTGGTTAAGATCTTTGACCGAAATCCTCTCTGGAAGACGAGAAATGATGAGATTGGCGAGTGATTGCGACTATTACCGGTAAAGAACAACCGGTATACGAATGCCTTTATTTGAAAAACCATATTTATTGAAGGCATTCTAATGTATATC
>JBAQFX010000045.1:0-27853 GCA_049287485.1 Anaerolineales bacterium | reverse complement strand
GAACATTTGTTCTGCTAAAGCAGGTTTGAAACCGCACCTAACCACTGGGATTGAAAATCCCATGGCTTGCAGCGGGTTTCAGCCGGTCACGCATGGGTGCGTTCGGGCTACCTGCAGAGGTGCACGGCAACTGGGATATGAGGTTAAATTGGTCATGGATGGTCATAGCAATTATAGTAAACAAGCTGCCAGGTTGATTGATAAATGGAATCAAAAGCTGAGCGCCATAAATGTTAAATTGCTGCCAACCGCGGAGATAAAATTCATTTGATTTCATGATTGCCTGATAAAGTATTCAATCTGTCTGTATTGATCATCGAAAATCATGCCACCCAATGATCATTGAATAGGTTCCAGATAATTATACGATCCTGAATGAATAGCTGATATGTCAAATGAGTTTATGGAGGGCAGCAGGTCAATGATCGATGGATCAGACCTGATCAATCAACGGTCATAGTGTGGAGGTTAAAATGAATGGACAAAAAAGGCTGATCTCTCCACGAGTCATTGCTCAACTATTAATATTTATTGTTATCATTCCATTTCTACCCTTATTGATCTCCGGTCATTGGGGTTGGTGGGAAGCTTGGGTGTTCGGAGCGCTGAACGTCTTTATTTTTGCTATCAGCCGTGTCCTGGCTGCGCGACGTAATCCTGACTTGATCGCGGAGCGTGCCCAATACATGCAACAGGAAAATATTGTATCCTGGGATAAATTATTGGCGGTTCTACTCACAATCGCAACCATTTTATTCATGCTAGTTGCTGGGCTGGATGAACTACTGGATTGGTCGCCTCCCTACAGTTTGCCATTAAAAATCATCTCCCTCATTGTCATCCTGCTTGGCTATGTTCTAAGCACTTATGCCTTTATTGAAAACCGTTTCTTTTCTGGCACCGTGCGTATCCAGGCAGAGCGAGGTCATCAGGTTGTGTCCAGTGGTCCTTACAAATGGATCAGGCATCCAGGATATGCCGGGGGATTATTGACCTATCTGGTAGCACCACTTCTTCTTGATTCGTACTGGACATTTCTGCCTATAGGTTTTTTGGTAATTCTTGTGATAACTCGTACTTATTTGGAGGACAGGTACCTGCAAGGTGCGCTTGATGGCTATCGGGAATATGCAAAGCAGGTTCGCTATCGCCTGCTTCCGGGAGTATGGTGATCGCCACTGCGTTAACCTGAGCACTTATGTCAACCATAACTGATCACAATCACAATATAGTATATTCCGAGAGGATTTCCTCTACCAGGACAGAAGCACTCTTCTTGGGGTTAACCTTCCTTTTCTTATTGCTGTTCATCTGGCGTATAACTACTGGCAATATGAGCATCCTGAGTGTTATTTTTGCCTTTTTTTCCATCTTGTTCCTTTTCTATTCCGTGAACTATAGAATACTTATCATCCGTCTTACCCCACAGGCTTTGAAGCTCACCTTTGGTATTTTTACCTGGACCACGTCCGTTGATAATATTGACGCCTGTAGCCTTGATGAAATTCCACGCTTGAATAAATACGGGGGAGCAGGGATACATTTCATGATGATTCGTAAAAGATATCGCGCCTCGTTCAATTTCCTGGAGTATCCACGGGTTGTGATTGCCTTAAAGAGAAAGGTTGGACCGGTGCAGGATATTTCCTTTACCACTAGGCGACCGGATGACGTAATCCAGCAGCTTCAAGATGCATTACCAGCAGACAAAGCCGTTTAGTGCAGGCATCGATATGATCTGTTTCTTTGAGCCTCGGTGCAGCGTGCCAGATATAGCGCAATCATTTAGCGGGTGTCTCACCAGCCCCATCCTTGCTGAAATAAAAACTCCCTGTCAATCATCTGCTGACGTAAATTGTGCATCAAGCGATTAAGAAAGGATGTTCTGGGCTTTGGATGAAAAAAGCAGAAGACTATAAGGCGATACTACACAACCTGCCGGATTGGGATGCATATTTACTACAAGAATCGGGGCTCCCCGGACCAAGGGGAAACATCGAACTAGCTCAGGCCGTTGGCGATCTGGGCGACCGTCGCCTTTTCGAACGCTATATCGCTCATACCGCTGATATTGCTCCAGTGAATTCACCCTATGAATTTCTTGCTTTTTGTGGCGTTGTCGGTCTGGGACGCTTACTCGCCGAAGGTAACGATGATCTCTTGAACACCTTGCGCCGGTATGCCTCCGACCCTCGCTGGCGTATACGTGAGGGGATCGCCATGGCCCTCCAACGACTGGGTGATGTGGACATGGAAGGCTTGATTGTCGCCATGCGCGAGTGGGCTCAAGGGACTCCACTGGAGCAAAGGGCAGCCGCGGCCGCCCTGTGTGAGCCCAGGCTTTTAGGTCAGGCCCAATATGCTCGCGCAGTCTTGGAGATATTGGATCAGATCACTTCAGGAATTGAGCAGGTGGAAAATCGTCGTAGTGCAGATTTCTTGAGCTTGCGAAAAGGACTGGGCTATTGTTGGAGTGTGGCTGTGGTGAGTCACCCGGAAGAAGGAAAAGCACTGATGGAAAAATGGCTGGATAAGTCAGATACTGACATCCATTGGATCATGAAGGAGAACCTTAAAAAAGCGCGCTTAGTACGGATGGATGCTGATTGGGTTAAAAAATGGCGTGACAAAATAGAATAGTAAAGCCCCCTG
The DNA here is from genome assembly GCA_049287485.1 of Anaerolineales bacterium. Lineage (GTDB taxonomy): Bacteria > Chloroflexota > Anaerolineae > Anaerolineales > UBA4823 > FEB-25. The sequence continues at coordinate 25,201 of JBAQFX010000045.1, read as the reverse complement.
ATAAGACATGCAGGTGGTCATGAATAGGGATCTAGTATCTAAAAGACGGCACAGAAAAAGGGAATCCAGTATGAACATAGCCATTGAAACAGCGAACCTCGGGAAATGTTACGGGGAGGTAAGAGCTGTCGAGCATCTCTCTCTAAGGGTGGCCGAGGGAGAAATTTATGCTTTTCTTGGTTTAAATGGTGCTGGCAAAACTACCACCATCCGCATGTTGCTTGGAATGATCAAGCCAACCACTGGTTATGCCAGGGTACTTCAAACCAGGGTACGTTTGGGCAGCCGGGAGCCCTGGGGGTCGGTGGGTTATCTGGTGGAAGAGCCACATGCCTATCCAGAACTAACAGTGTTTGAAAACCTGGAGGTTGCTCGACGTTTACATCCTGGCACTTCGCCCAAGGCGGTTGGGCAAATCATTGAGCGCCTGGGTTTGGCAGCTTATGCCAGTCGACGGGCTAGCACACTTTCCCACGGCAACGCGCAAAGGCTGGGATTGGCTAAAGCCCTGATCCATGATCCCAAGCTGCTCATTCTGGACGAACCAGCCAGTGGTCTAGATCCAGCCGGGATCGTCGAAATCCGTGAGCTTCTGCTGGAGTTGACCAGCGTAAATGGTGGCACGGTTTTCATGTCAAGCCACATCCTGGCTGAAGTCTCACGCCTCGCCGGACGGATAGGAATTATCCACAAAGGACACCTTCTTCAAGAATTAAATTCCGCTGAATTGGAGCGGAATCGAAAGAGGCGGCTTCTATTGCGTGTGCGGGAGGTTGAGTCAGCTCGTCAGACGTTGATCGCGGCTGGTCAGCCTGCTGAAATCCTTCAAGACGGAACGATTGAGCTGAAAAGTGTATCCTCGATTGAACACCCGGATGACATTAATCGACTTCTAGTCAATGCCGGTGCTCCCCCGACAAAATTATTGGTTGAGGAAGAGGGTCTGGAGCAATATTTCCTCAGGCTGGTCGGAATGGATGGAGGGCTGCAAAATGAATAACCTTCCAGATATGATTTGGATCGAATCTCGAAAAGTAATCCGTTCTAGAATGCCGCTATGGACCACCCTTGGATGCCTGTTCATGCCACTGGGGGTCGGTTGCTTAATCTTCCTCGCTAAGAATCCCGAGCTATCTCGAAAGCTTGGCCTGGTCAGCGCTAAAGCAAATCTGATCGCTTACTCCGCAACCGACTGGGCTTCCTACCTGGTACTGTTGGCCGAGATCATTTCAGCCGGCGGGTTCTTTTTTTTCATCCTGTCTATTAGCTGGGTATTTGGCCGCGAATTTACCGACGGCACCCTGAAGGATATGCTTGCTGTGCCGGTTCAACGTGCAGGCATACTCCTGGCAAAATTTTTCGTGGTAGCCGCCTGGTGTGCGGTAATGTCAATCATCAGTCTTATTTTCGGCTTAGTGATGGGTCTGCTAATTCAGCTCCCGGGAGGGTCACTCAATGTTATTCTCCACGGTAGTACGATCATAGCCATTACAATCTGTCTGGTTATTGCTGTTGTTCTGCCATTTGCGTTCATCGCCAGCATAGGGCGAGGGTATATGCTGCCCATGGCGGTAGCGGTTCTCTCCTTGATTATGGCTAACTTGATCATGGTACTGGGGTGGGCTGAATACTTCCCCTGGGCAGTACCGATGTTATATGCCCAGGGAGATAGTTCTATGACAACGATAAGCTACTGGATCGTGATCTTTACCAGTCTGGCAGGCATGATTGGGACGTACCTGTGGTGGAAGTATGCCGACCAAAACCGCTAGCAATATGAGAACTATAAACTGCATATATAAACCAATATCATAGGTGTAACAAGGAGAAAATTAGGGAGGTGGATCATGGAGTTAATACCTAAACTCGAATTCGGCTGGCTCAATGGGTGGATTCTACTCGTGTTTGAGTTCTTGATTCAGGGCTTTCTATTGCTCGTCTTTCCAAAGGAAGTGGTGTCTAGGCTATTTGATAGGTCAGGGTGGAGTGTAAGGCAGAGGGTTTTTACCATCTTGGGCAAAGTGTTTTCCCTTGCTTGCCTGAGCCTGATCGTCCTGACACCCTTGAAAATCACCTCGAATGTTTTCATCCTGGGGCTGATTCTATATTTCATTGGGTTAGCTGGTCTCATCATGGCCATGTTTAACTTCAAGGATACACCACTAGATCAACCAGTGACCAGGGGAGTATATAAGCTATCGCGCCATCCCCAAATTGTGGCGTTATTTATCCTGTTTATGGGGATATGCTTGGCGATAAGTTCGTGGATGGCTCTTTTGATGCTCATTATTTCCAAGCTTTTACAGCATTTTGGAATCCTGGCAGAGGAAGAGGTGTGCATGAAACAATACGTTGATTCCTATCGTGTTTTCATGCAGAGGGTACCGCGCTATTTCTTGTTTTTCTAACGACACGAATTTAAACATCACATCATGTATATGAGAAGAAGTAATTAATATAATCCTGGTGCAGAAAAAGCAAGCGAAAAACACAGGCCATCGAGATGATACGCAGTTCACACTGAATTTTTAAGCAGGTGATGCGTTTTCGAAAAAAGAATAAAAATGAACACACCAGCGTAAAAACCGGTTAGTTTTTCAGGTTTTTAGCTGTAAGTTAATGGCTGATAACTTTTGTGAGAGCGTGGAGCGGCTCGAATCTTCAAGCAATAGATTTCAAGAAGTTTACTAAAAAACTTCTACCTGATAAACATTATTTAAGTGGCGGTTCGGGCAGAACCCCCCCAAACCAGTTCACCCGCATACAACGGAAGTACGCCAGCGCTTAGGCGAGGGTCGACTCAAACCGCTGGGTAAATCGCAGTAAGTCTCCAGGAAAACCATCACCCAGGGGAGCTTATTGGTCAGATCGTGAGCGAACACGGCATGTTCCCAGCCCCACCTGTCAGCCCCTGCAACTGTGTCAGCCAAAAGCCAGGATTGGCTCCCCTTCCCAGGTAGCAAGACCTGATAACAGGCCCGTTACCGCGTCCATGCCAGAAGTGTGACCAGAATGCATGGCAGATTTGGCTACCTGCAGGAGCTGCCCCGGGTTCTCCGGTCTGCTGATCGCCCTGGCCAGAGAGTCCAGGCGACTTGATACCTGTCCATGCGTGGCATGGTGAAGATATGTGCGGCTGATGTCATTCGTCCTCCCGGAGAGATGGTTGACCGCCTGTCCTAGTTTTGACACAAACGATCTGCGCTCTATCCAATCTCTGACTGTACACCATAACCCCGCCAGGTAGCCGACCAGGAAGTCATCACCACAAGGCGTCAGGCCGGTACCAAGGCCGATCAGCCGGGTGAGTGCGGATAGATCATCCGACTTATAGTGACGGCTAGCCTCAATCTGGTAACGGATGGCCTCCCCCAGCCGGCGTGAGATGGCAGATTCCGCAATTCCGTCTGATTGGAGCAAAGCCTGGGCGACGAGCTCAGCTCCCTGGTGCACCTGACACTCATTCAGCGATTGCCAGACAAGCTTCCAGGCTCCCGCGACTGCCGGGTTGGTCAGATCTGTGGCCAGGGTTGGAAGGTCACATTGCCAGCGCCTGCCCGGGTAGAATTCAACCGTCAGGTTTGAATTCTCAAAAATCAAGGTGTTGTCCCGGCAGAAGACATCCCTGCCAGCACTCAGTTGCTCAAATGAAAAATCATCAGGTGAGTCTAGGCGAATACCCTGGGGCAGGTCAGCTTCACTGGCAACGACCAGGGTGAGTAACAAGTCTTTATTTGTCGGTTTCAGATTTACGGCAGTTCGGAAAACACTGTGGATAGTGGCATCGAAATCAATGGCCGGTATGGCGTATCCAGTGGATATTGCAGTAAGACGCATGTATTGCCATTTTCACAAAACATTACCTGGGGAATATTCCCCAAGCAATGTTTGTTTTCACAATATGCTATTCCATCGGCTCAAATTTCAGCCCGTACACATCCTCTCCATACTGGACGCGAATCGGCTCCCAACTGGGGCGAACCTTCATTCCTGTCTTCAACTGATCTACCGAATCGGCCTTGATCTGACCCATGGCTTTGATGTGATTTTCGAATTCCGCTATACCGATGAGGAGATAACGCTGATCGAAACCCCACGGAAGGTTGAAGATAGCCGTGTATGTCAGGAGTCTGGCATTTCCTTCAGGTTTCAGCGGTTCGAACTCGCGATTTTTACAGGCCAGACAGCGGTCATGATAGGGATAGTGAATCTTGCCGCAATTCTTGCACTGGTAAGCAGTGATGGCAATTTCCTTTTTCATGATTCTACCCTCTTCAGTACAAAAGCCAGAACGTTGTTTCCAAAGCCCCCAAAGTTGACCGTCAGGCCATGCCTGGCTTTCTGGACCTGCCGCGTTTTTGGTAATTCATGACGTAACTGCCAGACGATATCTACCACCTGCGCCACGCCAGTTGCGCCAACAGGGTGTCCACGCGCCTTTAACCCACCGGAGAGGTTAATGGGTATCTGACCTCCCAGCCGGGTCTTGCCTGCTACGGCAGCTTTTCCACCTTCACCCTTCTTGAAGAAACCGACATGCTCACTTTCGGCAATTTCCAGGATGGTGAAAGCATCGTGCAACTCGGCTACATCGATGTCGCTGGGTTTGAGTTTTGCCATTTCGAAGGCTTGTTGGGCAGCCAGAGTCACAGCTTTCAGGTCGGTCGGGTCGTCGCGTTCCTGGAGTGTCTGGGTATCGGTAGCCTGCCCAAAACCAGCGATCAACACGGACGGCTTAGAGTTTGCGCGTTCAGGCGGTTTTTGCCCGCCTTTACCAGCCGGGTGTGCCTTACCCGCCTTGATCATTTCAAGCGGGCAAATGACAACCGCCGCGGCACCATCGCTGACCGGGCAGAGGTCATACAGGTGCAGAGGGTCCGCCGAGACCGGGTTGTTGACAACGGCCTCTGGGCTGTCGAAAATACCCTCCCGATCCAATGCCATCTCAACGTGCGCGTAGGGATTGAGCGTGCCAATTTCCTGGTTCTTCAAGGAGACAGCCAGCAGGTGCTCGCGGGTTACACCATATTTTTCCATATACAGGTGGGTGAACATGCCCGCCATACCAGGCAGGGTGATACCGTAGGGGTATTCAGCCTGCGGGTGAGTCATGGTGGCGACGACATCGGTGGCGCGCCAGCCGGTCACTTCACGCATTTTCTCACCGCCCACCACGAGCACATAATCGTAATAGCCCGAGGCAACGGCCAATAAACCATTCTTGATCGCGGAAGCTCCTGAAGCGGGGCCGTTCTCGATGGTTTCGGCAGCCGCAGGCATCAGGCTGAGACGATCCACCAGCGAACTAGCGATCGCCGATTGGTGCTGGAGCATTCCAGCGCACATGTTGGCGACGTATACAGCATCTACAGACTTATCTCCCAGGCCGGCATCATCCAGCGCTTTCAAGGAAGCATATGCCAGCATTTCCATCAGGGTATCTTCGTCACGCCGGCCAAAGGGGATCATCCCTGCGCCAATAATAGCTACCTCTCTCATGATGTCATCTCCCTTTCAATCCTGCAATCCGCTCGCGGATGGTGTCGTCGTCGGCAAATTTGATCTCCGCCATGGCCTCGTTGATCAATTTCTGCGGAACAGGACGGGTGCCAACCACCAGGCGCGGCTTGGCTTTGAAATAGATCTCGCGGGTCAGGCGGTACGAATCACCTCCGCCCAACTCGTGCGGGATATGGGTCGGTTCCAGTGGGTACTCGATCATCCAGCGTCGGAAACCGATCGGGCTTTCGGCTACGATCAGCACCGAATCCTGATTCAGGTACTCGATGTGATATTCCATCTTGGCGGCAAATAGATGCGAGCCAATGCGCAGGCCACGATCAATCGCCAGGGTGTGATAACTCATCCCAACTTTTTCGTCCTCCATCCTACCGTTGACAACGCCTACCAGATAGCCATCCACTTGCCCGATCAGGCAGTATTCACTTTTAACGCGGTAGCGGAACCAGGCCAACAACTCACCATACAAGCGGGCGCTAACGATATCATAATAATCCCGCTCGATGAACAGGCAGGGGTGGACGGACTTGAGAATAGCAGGGACATCCTCACGAGCGGCCTGGCGAACAACTAATTTCTTGCCATTCGCCAGGGTAATGACTTTGGGTGGGTAAGGCACCATCGGATACTGGATTGGTCGTAAAATAGCCTCGAGTTCCATATCTAAGGGCATATTTCCTCCTCTACATATTCGGAAATTTATTAACTCAGATTTTGCTGACTCAGCTTATTAATACTATCTACATGGGCCGGGTCAAAGCTATCACCAAACTTGGTTTTGGGCATGGAGGCTTTCTTTGCCATCAACGTTTCGTAATCGGCGTCATCCAGCATGGCGACACAGCGGGCGATGCAAGATTCGCCGTCCACAAAGCGCCAGGGGAATATGCCGATCGTCACCCGACGGTTGACCAGTAAATCGATCTCGCCTCCCAAGCACTCGGCGTGAATGATGCTGAAGGGGAACATTTCCAGGTGCATGAGCTGGTATTTTGTGTCATCGAAGAAGTCTGCCAACGGCATGCCGTATTTCTTCTTGAAGACCTTATCCGCCTGACGTGCCTGGCGCGGCATCCAATCGCGAATGATGGTGTTCATTGGGTGGTCAGCGCTACCACAATCCACCCCTATCCAGCGCAATTTTTTTGCCTTGGCCCAATCCGCGAACTCACGATCGGGACCTGGGTGCTTGACCATGTAACGAATTTCGTCGGCGGTGGGCATGTCCCAGCCGAAGTGGTGGTAACCCGTGTGGATGATGAGAATGTCTCCTTGGCGCACTTCGACACGCTCTTCGACCATCTTACTGGTGTACACGTCATAATCACCACAGACATCACTCAGGTCGACGACTGCCGCCTCATGGACCAGGTAATCCATATCCAGTGAAGCAATGTCTTTCCCAGGGGTATGAAAGTGGATTTCTCCATCCAGGTGGGTACCGAGATGGTTAGAGTGGGTGATCACCTGCCCATTGGCTCCGTTGGGGGCCAGGCGTTTAAAATATTTCACCTGGAGCGGCTCGTACGTGGGCCAGGGTGGGGTGGCAATGCCGAGTGGAATAGTCAGGTCAATGAATTTCATTTTTACTCCTTATCGTTTAATTTCATAAGAATTGAGTAGCAGGTCTCGCATATCCAGCAAGGCCTGCCGCTCCCATTACATTTGCTGCAATGCCGCAAAGGCATCCTTGAAACACTGTTCTGGGGCACGTAAAATGCCTGCACCGACCATGCCCACGCCAGGGTCTTTGTGGGCAATACCGGTATTGATCTGTGGCAGGATGCCGGTCTCCATCACCTTGCGTACATCGATACCCAGTGGTGTGCCCCGGAAATTCAGGGCCGGGATGGTCAGGTTTTCGTGCTCGCTAAAGGTTATTTCATACATTTCGAGGGTGGTCTGGAGCGCCAGCTGTGGTGTCCCGCCGACAAACTGGGTGATGGCAGGCGCGGCAGCCATCGCCATACCGCCATAACCGGCTGTCTCGGTGATCGTGCTGTCCCCAATGTCAGGATTGGCGTCTTTCTCCGTATACTGGGGAAAATACAGCCCCTGCACTTTCCCAGCGGGTGCAATAAACCAACGCTCCGGCATGGAGGCCAGGCGGATCCCAAAATCGGTGCCGTTGCGCGCCATAACCGTGACGATGGTGCTGCCTGGGATCCCCTGCGCTGGTTCGAGCATGGCTTTCCCGGCGGGCATGCTCAAATTCAAGAAAAAATGATCGTTGCGGTCAATGAATTCGATGACCTTTGCCAGCACTTCGTTATCTTTGCTGGTGCGGGCCAGCGCCGGAGCGATGGCACGTAAAAACAGCGAGGTTGCGGCACGGTTGCGGTTATGACACTCATCACCCATGTGCAGGGCTTGGGCAATCAGGATTTTGATGTCGATGCCGCTGGGCAGGTTTTGCAGGGCCCGATCCAGCGCCGGATAGAGATCGGTCGCCATCCATTTCAGTCGAGTGTACACTTCAATACCCATGCCCCCATAACGTAAGACTTTACCCAGACCCTCGTTCAGGGTGCAATAGGCGCGGTGATCAAAGGTCTTGTTTTCGATCATCCAAACCGGCATGCTGGGAGAAACCACCCCAGCCATCGGACCGACGGCATGATGGTGGTGACAGGGCGAGAATTCAATCTCGCCGGATTCGATCACTTTTTGGGCTTCTTTCTCATCCCGAGCCAAGCCTTCATAGATCAAAGCACCCATCACCGCCCCGCGCAGCGGGCCGCACATGCGTTCCCAAGCGATGGGCGGTCCGGCGTGCAAGATCATGCGCGCATGCATGCCTGGGATGACCTCCCGAGCTATTCCCATCCCAACCAGCACTGCCTGCCCGCGCTTGATGCGGCTGACGACTTCCTGGTTAGCAGTCTCCATGTCGATTCCTGATCGGGTGATGCGTAAACGCGGCACACCATTTTGGGGAGGCTGCCAGTCGAGGTCGACCACCCTCACACCCTGGTCTCGGACCGATTCTGCCATGCTTGCCAGGCCAACATTCACGACAGTCAGGTCTTTGCCAAATATTTCGTTGATTTTTGCCATGACGTTTCCTTTGCCAGCTATCCTTCCGGTCGATCCGAAACAAGCAATCCGACTAGCCGGGCTGCAGCGGCGTTGCTGGTACAGACAGTCACTCCTGCTGCTTGCAGAGCGCCGATTTGAGTGCTCAACCGCTGGGGATCTTGTTCCGTGCCAGTGACAGAAGCCACCACCAGCAGTTCCCCCTCTGCGAGCTGCCTGGCCTGCTGGATGGCAGGCATAAGTTCAGCTGCCGGATTGGGATGTGCCCCGTAGCCAATAACACAATCGAGCATAACGACAGCCACTTCAGGGTCACGGGCTTCCTGCAGGAGTCGCCGGATACGCAGGTCATTGTCGATCATAGGGTGCGGACGCCCGACGGTGAACTCTTCACCCCCCAAGTCAACCGCACTGTGCTGGTAGCTTTTGGAGGAATCGGGCAGAGACGGCCTGCCGGGCAGAGGCGCATTAGAATACACCGGGGTAGCAAGCATATCTTTCCAAATCACCTGAGCCTCGTAGCATAGCGTTCCGCCAGAAAACAGGCCGCGCAGATAGCGTCGATTGGCAGAAAGCTTCGTCTTGAGGGCCCGGGCCTGTTCGCTCAGCTTGGCTTTTTCTGTTGTAAGGAATGCCTGGATGTCCTTGCCTTCAGTCTGGGCTGCCTGAACCGCAAGTAAGGCGCATTCCTCCAGGGTATGAGCCGGAAGCACAAGGGGTAGAGGCGACAGAGCGGACATTTCCCCGCCCAAGAAGCAGATCACGGTCGGTATCTGGCTGAGCGAGACTTGTTGGAGAATGAGCTGCACCACATCCTTAGCGGGAGGTTTGCTGATCAGGACCAACACACAGGTGGCCGGATCTTGCTGGAGCGCTTTCAATGCTTCGAGCATCATGATACCGCCGACTTCTTTTTTCAGGTCGCGGCCTCCGATGCCAATGCCCTGGCTGATGCCCACTCCCTGCCGGGCGATTAAGCTGCTGACTTCCTGTAACCCTGTACCCGCGGCAGAGACAATCCCTACCGGGCCAGGAGGTAGCACATTGGCAAAACCAAGCGCTACCCCATTGAGAATCGTCGTCCCCGCGCCAGGTCCCATCAGGAGCAGGCCATGGTCACGGGCGTATGTTTTCAGGGCAATCTCATCTTCCAATGAAACATTATCGCTGAAGAGCAAAACGTGCAAGCCGCGCTGGAGGGCATCCCAGGCCTCGTCCGTAGCATAGCGGCCCGCCACGGAAATGACCGCCACATTGGCGTCTGGGTACGATGCCAGCGCGCCGCGAATGGTCTTAGGCTGGAACTCGCCACCTCCAGCCGTTCCACCTTTCGTTTTCAACAAACTCTCTGCTTTTTGCAAAGCTGCTTCAGCCAGGGCATCACTCTCGGCGCTGACTGAGATACACAGGTCGTTCGGGGTGGCGAGTTTAGCCTCGCCGGTTAGCAACCCCGCTTCTGCCAGGATGGATTTATTCGCTGCGGTGGCCATCACCAACGCGGCATCCCTTACTCCCTCCAGTTTGGAGAGTTCACGGGCTACCAGCATGAGGCTGACGGAATCGTGATATGCACCAGGCTTGATTAGCGTTCGGATTGCCATCGCATTTATTTTACGATCCCGGCGTCTAGCATGGCGAGGTAGACTTTCTCTGCTGTGAAGGGCGGCCCTTCAAACCGGATGCCGATCGCGTCGTAGATGGCATTGGCAATGGCCGGGATGGTCGGCACCATGGAGTGTTCACCGATACCACGCGCCCCCCAGGGACCGTCATCCTGTGGCACTTCGACGATGAAAGCCTGCAAATCTTCGGGCGTATCCGTGGTTGTGGCGATGCGGTAGTCAACAAAGCTGGGGTTCTGTACCACACCATTGCGCAGTTGCAGGTTTTCGAACAGGGCGGAACTCATGCCCTGGACAAAACCCCCTTCCATTTGCGCCTTCACCAGTTCCGGGTTAATGGCTTTGCCAACATCGAAAGTGGAGACGCCCTTAAGAATCTCGATACGCCCCGTCTCCAGGTCGACTTCCAATTCTACCGCCTGTGCGCCGGTGGTGTAGTGCACCACCGCCCGCTCGCCCTGACCGGTTTCCGTGTCGAGTCCGGTCACATAGGTTGGCATGAAATTACCGCGCCCGACCACCGGACCGCCTCGCCAACCCTTCCCATCCGGTTTTGGCAAGCCATAGATCACCAGGTTTTTGAGCGGGATCTCCTTCTCGCTTTTATACGAAATCACGACTCCGTTGACAATATCTAAATCCTCGGGCGTTTCTTCCCAGGCTTCAGCCACCGTGCTCAATATCTGACGGCGCGCATCCCGGGCGGCATTTACGATGGCGTTGCCCATACTCCAGGTCAGGCGGCTAGCGACTGTCTGCCACTCGTAAGGGCTGTAGCGGGTGTCCACCGGGGAAGCAATGCGGACAGATTCATAGGGCACGCCCAGGGCCGCTGCGGCCATTTGGGCCGCCACAGTAAACACGCCCTGACCAATTTCCTGACCGCCAACACCCACATTGAGTGTGCCATCTTCGACCAATTCTACCCAGGCGCTCGAACCAGCATTGGGCGGCATGGCTGGTGCTTTCCACATCAGGGCCAGCCCTTTACCGCGGCATTTGTTAGGGGCACTCGGTGGAGCCTTTTTACCCCAGCCAATCGCTTCAGCTGTCTTTTCGATGCACTGCATCAGACCGATGGGATGCATCTTGCTGCCGGTCACCAGCGTGCTGCCGGTTTTCAGGCAATTGATCTTGCGAAATTCAACCGCATCCATCCCAATCTGCTGAGCCAGCTCGTCGATACATTGTTCCAGGCCGGCGTGCATTTCTGGCATTCCAAAGCCGCGCATGGGCCCACCGACGGGATGGTTGGTGTAGACACAATAGCTATCCGTCCTGACGTTGGGTACTTCATATGGCCCACTGCTGCTGTATCCGGAGGCACGGGTAATGTTGACCCCATACTCGGTGTATGCCCCACCATCCCAATAGAACTTGTTTTCCATCGCCAGGAGGTGGCCTTTTTCGTCACAGCCCATCTTGAAATAGGCCACTAAACCCTGGCGGACAAAGGCGGTATAGAACTCCTCTTCGCGGGTCAGGAGCAGTTTGACCGGGCGACCCTTCACCTTGGAAGCGATGGCGACCGCCAGGGCTTCCATACTCACTCCGGCTTTACTGCCAAACCCACCACCCACAAAAGGCGCAATCACGCGCATCTTACTCGGCGGGATACCCATCGCATGAGCAATGAGATTGCGCTGCGCAAAGGGTGACTGCGAGCTGCCCCACAGGGTAATCTCACCCGCTTCATCCATCTTTGCGATGGCGACATGGGGTTCGATGGGCACATGTTGGATATGGGGTATGCGGTACCTGCGCTCAATCACCGCCGCACACTTTTCCCAGGCACCATCCACATCCCCTTTGCGAATCTTAAAGTGGTTGGAGACATTCGTTCCAGCCTCAGGGAAGATGAAGTCTGCCACCACGTATTTCCCCAGATCTGGATGCAGCAAGGGAGCCTGAGCGCTGGCTCCAAACTCCGGATCGAGCACCGCCTGCAGGACTTCATACTCCACATCGATCAAAGCCAGCGCTTGATGGGCGATTTCCTCACTGCTGGCGGCTACCCCAGCAACCGGATCGCCAACGTAACGCACGCGGTCACGGCAAAAAATATAACGATCCTGCAGGTACAGACCGATATAGCCCGGGAAATCATCCCCGGTGACGACTGCTTTCACCCCAGGCAAGGCAAGCGCCTTGGAAATATCCAGCCTTTTGATCAATGCATGGGGATGCGGACTGCGCTTGATGCGGGCATAAAGCAATGCATGTCCAAATTGCAAATCATCGGCGAAGATGGCAGTACCCGTCACTTTTTCGCGCCCGTCAATGCGGGGCTTATTCTCGCCAACCGGGCTGGGTGCAAGTAATCGGTCTGGTTCAACCATAAGTTATCTCCTTGCAGCAGCCTTCACGCTTTCAATGATACGTACGTACCCGGTACAGCGGCACAGGTTTCCGACCAGGGCTTCGCGAATTTCGTCATCGCTGGGGTTGGGGTTGCGAGCGAGCAAAGCGCGAGACGAGATCAGTATTCCGGGGGTGCAAAATCCGCACTGCACGCCCCCTGCCTCGATCATCGCATCCTGAATGGGGTCGAGTTGTTCATCGCCTGCCAGGCCTTCGACGGTAACAATTGTTGCCCCATCACATTCGGCAGCCAGTACCATGCAACTATTTACCGGTTCCCCATTGATCAACACCGTACACGCACCACACTCACCGGCAGAACAACCATTTTTGGTACCGGTTAAAGCCAGACTCTCGCGTAACATGCGCATGAGCGTCATGTTCGATGGGACCACCACCTGTTCGTCTCTACCATTGACGGTAAGATAGATTTTGTGAAATGCCATTAGAACCTCCGATACAGCATCGCCTACTTTTTCAGTTTTTCCCAAACTTCAGACAACGCTCTGGCCGATAGGTTCTTCACCATCTGCTTGCGATAGCGGATACTGCCTCGCAAATCGTCAATCGGCGCACAGGCTTCGGCTGCCAGGCATGCTGCTTCGCGGATGGAATCGAAGGTGATGGGTGTATTGGCCAGGTAAGCTTCGGCTTCTTTCGCCACGAAAGGCACAGGAGCAACTGAGGCCAGAACCAGGCGGAAGTGATGACCTGACGGCGCGGCGGGTTCGGGATACCCCAAAGCGGTCACGCCAACGATGGATAGATCACTCAATTTATTTCGTCCCAACTTTACATAAGTGCCTTTACTGCCCGTGGGCGGTGGAGGCAGGTGCAGGGCAATGGCAACATCCCCAGCCTTCAATCTAGTTTTACCGGGACCAAGGAAAAAGTTCGCCAGTGACTCACGGCGCATACCGTCTGATCCATGGATATGTAAAACGCCGTCAAAAGCCAGGCTCGCTCCAAGCGTATCGCCAGCGGGAGAGGCGTTACAAATGTTGCCAACAATGGTAGCGCGAGTACGCAATTGGTAACTGGCGACCGAACGGCAAGCGTCTGCCAGCAAGGGGTAATGCTCCCGGACTTCCGGGGAGGCAATCACCCGGTTCATATTAACCGCGGCTCCGATGATCAGCCCTGACAGCGGGTCAAAATGCAGGTCGTCCATCCCTGGCAGGCTTTTTACGTCCACCAGGAATTTGGGGGTCAGTAAGCCATCTCGCATACGTACAAATACATCCGTTCCTCCCAGGAATGGACATGCGTCAGCGGCATGGCTGACCAAAAAATTGCTGGCTTCGATCAGGGTTTCTGGTCGGATATAATCAAATTCGGGGAGTGTCGGATGGGTGTTTATGGCCATAAAATTTTCTCACATGATGCTGAGGCCAATAGGACCGCAGCAATGCGGTCAAGCATTAACCTGGTTGGGGATAAACAGCTTCCGCTACCAGGACCATCAGCGAGGCGCGCAGCTTGACCGACTCGAACTGGGTAAGCAGCAGGCTATTCAATAGGACTTGAAACGGGCCGAAAAGGGAAATCTCGTACTTTGCCATAGGCTCTAGGTATTTGAGAATGTATTCCAGCTGATTGATCAAAGCAGGTAAATCAATTTTGATTATAGCATAGGCAGGAAAATAATATTCCAGTTATGCTGCTTGGTGGGTAAGCAAGGGTTTACACTTATACCCGTATATTTGATAAATCCTTGAATACATCCAAAGCGCGAGCTATTACCTTTCAATGAAGGCTTAGCCAGAAACAATCCAATGACTTTATTTCAGGCGATCATATTCAACTCCCCTCGTTCTTTTTCCCGGCAGCCCCCCACCTTTATTCGATATTTGTTGACTTTCGTCGACTGGTACTGACAAACCAGAAAATAAATCTCAGAAAGGACACTGGAATACTATATTTTTACTGATTTTGCATTATCCCCTAAAAAGCCAAGGCGGACAATTAACGCCAAAAATCCGCCGATGACGGGCATATTAGCCGAAAGCTGATTGCAGGCAACCGAACATGTGAGCGTTGACTAGCTCGAACGCTCAACCAAGGATTTCTGATTTTATTTTTATTAAAAACCTTGACCTGGAGTCAACTCCAAGTGATAAACTATTGTTGGGAGGTAAATGAATGAAAATTGCGGAAGTAAGTGAACGCTATGCTATTCCTCCGGATACGCTACGTTATTATGAACGTATTGGCTTAATTCCACCCGTAAATCGAAATGAAAGCGGTATCAGAGATTACGACGAAATTGATGTGAAGCGGGTTGAATTTATCAAGTGCATGAGGAGCGCGGGGCTGCCGATTGAAGCGCTGATTGCGTATGTCAGACTGGTTCAGCAGGGAGATATAACCATTGAGACCAGAAAAGAAATGCTGAAGGAACAGCGAGAGCAGCTTGTGAGCAGAATGAAAGAAATGCAAAAAACATTGGACATGCTAGACTATAAAATTAAAGTGTATGAAGAAGCAGTATTGAAAAGAGAGAGAGAATTAATTTCATTGGATGAATAGAAAGAAATGAAAAAATGGGAAGAAAATATAACCGAAGCCGATGTTTTTTTATAGCTTATGTAGTTATTGAAGAAATAACAGGATTACTCGAGAAATATCCGAAGATAAGCCTCCTTCACAGCGCGCGAGAATTCATATTTTGAATAAATTTAAGTAAAGAGTGCTGTTAATGGTCAGTTTCCAGGAATAATCCGATTATCTTTAAAAAAGTAGTAAAAAAATGCAAAAGCGCAAACTTGGAAAAAGTAACTTGGAAGTTTCGGCTATCGGCTTAGGCTGCATGAGAATGAGCCATGATGAAAGCCCGCTTCCCGACAAGCAGGAGATGATCTCTTTTCTTCACGCTGCGGTTGACCGTGGCATCACCTTCTTCGATACGGCTGAAGTCTATGGTCCATTCATCAACGAAGAACTCCTTGGTGAAGCGCTTTCTCTTTTCCGTGGACAAGTGGTGATTGCCACAAAGTTCGGATTCAAACACGATCCCAACAAGGGGCCGAGTCCTAGTGCTGGCTTGGATAGTCGTCCGGAACAGATCAAGCGAGTCGCCGAGGCCTCACTCAAGCGGCTCAGGGTCGAGTCCATTGATCTCTTCTATCAACACCGCGTTGATCCGAACGTACCCATCGAGGATGTGGCGGGAGCGGTAAAAGACCTGGTTCAGGAAGGAAAGGTGAAGCACTTTGGGCTTTCTGAAGCAGGAGCAAAAATTATTCGTCGTGCCCATGCGGTTCACCCCGTCACTGCCATGCAAAGTGAATATTCGATCTGGTGGAGAAGCGTTGAAGATGGCGTCCTGCCAACCTGCGAGGAACTTGGGATCGGCTTCGTGCCATTCAGCCCTCTGGGTAGGGGCTATCTCACGGGAAAGATCGACGAAAACACGAAGTTCGCCAGCGTCGATATCCGCAGCCGTATGCCACGCTTTACACCAGAGGCGCGGAAAGCAAACCGGGTGGTCATCGACCTGCTTGCCAGGATCGGAGAACAAAAGGGAGCGACACCGGCTCAGATCGCCCTCGCCTGGCTGCTGGCCCAGAAACCGTGGATTGTTCCCATTCCGGGTTCGCGCAAGCTCGAGCGCCTGGATGAGAATATCGGAGCACTTGCGGTCAAACTTAGCTCAGAAGATCTCCGGGAGATTGAGAGCGCCCTTTCCACGATCACGGTGCAAGGGGCTCGCTACCCCCAAGACATAGAGCGACAGGTAAATCGCTAAACCTGGTTAGGCATGAAAGGAATTTAACCAATGACAACATGGACGAGTAATGAGCTCAACAAGATTGGAACAGCAGAAGAACTTCAGATTGCCTCACTCAGGCAAGATGGCACGCTACGAAAACCCGTGACGATATGGGTGGTACGTCTCGGCGATGATCTTTTCATTCGATCAGTGAATGGGCGTAATGGGGCCTGGTTCCGTAGCACGCAGGTGCGCAAAGAAGGGCATATCCAGGCTGGCGGTATCGACAAAGACGTCAGGTTCATGGACGCCGACCCCAGCCTCAACTACCAGATCGACAACGTTTACCGCACAAAGTACCGCCGTTATGCTGCAAACATCGTTGGAAGCATCGTGACCCCTGAGGCACGCTCCTCGACCATCAAACTTGTACCGCGCCCGACAGGTTCGTCATCAAATTCAAAAGATGACTGGAAAGGATGAAAGCGATGGAATACACGAAGCTAGGAAACACCGGGATGGACGTGTCTCGAATTTGCCTAGGCTGCATGGGTTTTGGTGATGCGAGGCGTTGGATTCATAAATGGGTACTGAACGAGGAAAACAGCCGGCCAATCATCAAGAAAGCCCTCGAGATGGGGATTAATTTCTTCGATACGGCCAACGTCTATTCCACTGGGAAAAGCGAGGAGATCCTCGGAGGCGCGGTAAAGGACTTCGCCAATCGGGACGAGGTCGTGATCGCCACCAAGGTTCGCGGAAAAATGCGCGACGGACCGAATGGCGAAGGGCTATCGCGCAAGGCGATCCTGAGCGAGATCGACAACAGCCTGATGCGGCTCGGGACAGATTACGTAGACCTGTACCAAATCCATCGCTGGGATTACCAAACCCCCATCGAGGAGACGATGGAAGCACTGCATGAGGTGGTGGAGGCCGGTAAGGCCCGCTACATCGGCGCATCCGCCATGTTCGCCTGGCAGTTCCAGAAGGCGCTGCATGTGGCCGAGAAGCATGGCTGGACCCGTTTCGTTTCGATGCAGGATCATCTGAACCTCATCTACCGTGAAGAGGAGCGGGAGATGCTCCCGCTCTGCCGTGAGGAAAAGATTGGGGTGATCCCATATAGTCCACTCGCATCGGGAAGATTGACGCGTGACTGGTCGTCGGTAAGCACGCTTCGCTCCGAAACTGATCAAATCGCGAAAAGCAAGTATGATGCGACAGCCGAAACTGATCGCCGGGTGGTGGAGCGGGTAGCGGAAATCGCCAAGAAGCGTGGGGTTCCACGTGTTCATATCGCACTGGCGTGGCTGCTACAGAAGGAACCGGTAACAGCACCCATCATCGGAGCGACAAAGATCTCGCACCTGGAAGAGTCCGTCGGTGCCTTATCCGTTAAGCTGACCCCAGAAGAAGTTGCATACCTGGAAGAGCCGTATGTTCCCCACCGCATTGTCGGTCATCAGTAAATAAAAAGATCATCAGAAAGGAAAAAAGTTATGGAATACATACGCTTTGGGAACACCGGCATGAAAGTATCACGCATTTGCCTGGGCTGCATGAGCTATGGGGAGCCAACCGAGCGCTGGCAGTGGGCTCTGGATGAAGAGCACAGCCGGCCTTTTATCCAACATGCGCTGGAATTGGGTATCAATTTCTTTGACACGGCCAATGTTTATTCCCATGGAATGAGCGAAACCGTGCTTGGACGAGCATTGCGTGATTTTGCTTCCCGTGATGAGGTGGTCATTGCCACCAAAGTATATTCCGAGATGGGTCCAGGGCCCAACGACCGCGGCCTCTCCCGAAAACATATCCTTAGCTCGATCGATGCCAGCCTCAGACGCCTGGGGACAGATTACGTCGATTTATACCAGATCCACCGCTGGGATTATGAAACTCCAATCGAAGAAACGCTGGAAGCCCTGCATGACGTGGTGCGGACCGGCAAAGCCCGCTACATCGGCGCATCTTCGATGTATGCCTGGCAGTTCGCCAAAGCCCTTTACACCTCGGACCTGCATGGCTGGGCGCGTTTCGTTTCCATGCAGCCCCATTACAACCTGATCTACCGGGAAGAGGAACGGGAAATGCTTCCACTCTGCCAGGACCAGAAAATTGCGGTGATCCCCTGGTCACCGCTGGCGCGTGGGATGCTGACCCGCAAACTGTCGAAAGAGCGAAACGAAACGCTGCGCGCTCAGACCGATGCCTTTGGCAAAATGCTGTACACCCGTGAGGACGACTTTGCCACCGCGCAGCGGGTCAGTGATGTGGCTGAAGCCCGCGGATTACCAATGGCACAGGTAGCCTTAGCCTGGATGCTCTCCAAAGCGGTCATTACGGCTCCAATCATTGGCGCAACCAAGCCTCATCACCTGGATGATGCCGTCGCAGCCGTTTCTGTCAAACTCACCTCGGATGAAATCCAGCATTTGGAAGAAGCATATCGGCCACATCCGGTGCTCGGTTTTTCTTAATGTGCCATTAATAGCACCACTATTAATGACAAAGAACACGCTCACTGATCATTTCATAATGGTGCAAACTGGGAAAAGGTATATTAACCATTTTGGGCATGATCATGCGGCAAGGAATTAACAACGTACGCTGAGAAAATGTTGTTAATTTTCGCGATCAAGCCTGCCAGTTGAAAAACTACATCGACAGATTCCGTGTAGAGCTACCAAGGTTGCACCAATGCATGAAGCAGGGAGATGAGATTAGCAGCCCTGTCCATTGGGGAATAATGAAATAATTATCCCCAGATATTAAAAATTAACAAGATAATGACCAATGACAAGGGAGTGAGTTTAGTCTGTTCCTAAACCGGCGCAGGTACTTTCCCGGCGAAAAGCGCGGGAGGATAAAGTATGATACCTACTTCCACACCCAGCTCACACTCCTATTCAATGTTACCTTTCCAGTTAATTTGCCCATTAATTGCAGGGAATCAAGCAAGATATCGCGCCTAATCTGAAAGGAAGCCTGCTAGACCGGCAGGGTGACCCACTGTTTCGCGGTGGCTAGCCTGCCAATCTTCATCGTGCCGTTCGTGTTGCATCTTTCAGACATTGCGTTTACCATTAGGGGTGACTTTGCTGGAATCCTGTGGACCGTGCTGCTGGCCTCTGCGATACAGACTGCCCTGCTTTGTTTTGCGTGATTAGCCAACCGCAAGGGTACTCTTGAGCCAAACCCGCACATGATGGCGAGGAGGATAAATATGATCAGGGAATCCTTTAATACGAACTGGACCTTTTACAAAGAGGAAAACCAAAAGGAAAAAAAGATAACAGGTCCGATCAGCTTGCCGCATGATGCCATGCTGCTGGAAAAAAGAGACCCCAAAGCCAGAAACGGGTTCAATACCGGCTATTTCCCCGGGGGTATCTATCACTATTCCAAGGTATTCTTTGCACCCAATGAATACCTGAATAAACATGTCCTGTTTGAATTCGAGGCAGTCTACATGAATTCACAGGTATACCTCAACGGTCAGCTGGTCGGTGGACGCCCGTATGGGTATTCCAACTTTTATGTTGCAGCCGATGAATATCTGAAGTATGGACAGGAAAATAAGATCGAGGTCGTGGTTCATAATGAAAATGAGCCCAACAGCCGCTGGTATTCCGGCAGCGGGATCTACCGCAATGTAAAAATCCTGGTGGGAAGCCAACTGCACATCGTTCCGGATGGAGTAAAGATTACAACAAAGGAGATCCATGAACGACGAGCAGTGTTGGAAGTTAGCACTACCGTTGCCAATCATGGTAAGGATGCGAGAGAAGTTCGCCTCCAAACAGAATTTTATAGGAAGAATAGAGAGGTTGTAACAGCCGATGAAGTTCATATAGCGGTCAATGCGGGTGAAATAACCCAAATGGTTCGAACCATTTATATCGATAATCCTGTCTTATGGTCCGTAGCTCAACCGAACCTTTACAGCTGCTGCACGAAAATTCTCACTGGCGAAACCGTCATCGATGAAGACATAGAAACCTTCGGAATACGCATCCTTGGCCTCGATTCGAAAAAAGGGCTGCGGATCAATGACGAAGCGATCAAGCTAAGGGGTGGCTGCATGCACCATGACAATGGGGTGATCGGAGCTTGCACCCTGGAGGCTGCTGAGGACCGCCGCGTGCGTCTGATGAAGGAAAGCGGCTTCAATGCGATTCGCAGCGCCCACAACCCGATGTCCAAAGTCATGCTTGACGCCTGTGACCGCCATGGGATGCTGGTGATGGACGAATTTTCAGATGTATGGTTCCGCAATAAAACAAATTACGATTACTCCTTATATTTTCGGGAATGGTGGGAAAGGGATATCCAGGCCATGGTAGATAAAGATTACAACCATCCATGCGTCATCATGTACTCCATTGGCAACGAGATCTCGGAGACTGCTACACCGGAAGGGGTGGAATACAGCCATAAGCTGGCAGAGAAAGTCAGATCACTCGATCCCACCCGTCATGTCATCAACAGTATCAATGGCTGGCTCAGCTATTTTACAATCCTGGGGCAGAAGGTAAACAGGAAAAAGCAGGTTGGGGAAATCACAAAACCAGCAGTGGATGAAAACGGAAAAGCCACCAGTGCCAATATCAATCCAGTCATGAACCTGATGAATAAGTTCATGGACCTGATCGTTTCCCTGCCTGGTATTGACCATTGCACAAAGGAGGCCTACGCAATGGTAGATATCGCCGGTTACAACTATATGGCAGGTCGGTATGAAAAGGATGGGAAACGTTACCCGGAACGTGTCATTTGTGGCAGCGAGACCTTCCCACCCGAAATTGCCAAGAACTGGCGGCTGGTGAAAAAGCTGCCCCACGTGATCGGCGATTTCTCCTGGACAGGCTGGGATTACCTGGGTGAGGCAGGCCTGTGCACCTGGCAATATGGAAAGAACCAGGCACTGTTCAAGCCATATCCCTGCATCCTGGCAGATAGCCCGATGATCGACATCACCGGGCACCGGCAGACACAGTCCTATATGCATGAGATTGTGTGGGGCCTGCGTAAAGAACCCTATATCGCCGTGCAGCCGGTTAACCATTCCGGCGAAAAGCCATCCAAATCTGTCTGGCGGGGCACAAACGCCATCGACAGCTGGACTTGGGATGGCTGTGAAGGCAAGCGGGCGGTCGTCGAGGTCTATGCGGATGCGGACCAGGTTGAGCTATTCCTGAACGGCAAATCATTGGGCAAAAAACCAGCTGGCGAGCGGCATGATTTTAAGGCCGTTTTCAAAACGACTTACCAGCCAGGTGAGCTGACTGCTGTTTCTTACACGAAAGATCGAAAAGAAATCGCCCAGACATCACTCAAGACTGCCAGCAAGCAGCTGCAGTTGAATATTCACTCTGAAACCACAAAGTTAAAGTCAGATGGAGCCGACCTTGCTTACGTGAATATTATGCTTACCGATGAAAACGGCATTGTCAAACCCCTGGCTGATCGCCGTGTGACCGTCCAAGTGGAAGGTGCCGGCAAGCTCATGGGCTTCGGCAGTGCCAACCCAGTAACGGAGGAGAGCTTTACAGACGATACCCACAGCACCTATCAGGGCAGGGCAATCGCTGTGGTGCGCGCTGGTCTGATGGTAGGAAACATAGGCATTACCATTTCCACGGAAGGCTGTGAAACGGTCGTGCTGGTCATCCCTGTAGAAGAGCCAGATTTTCCAACCAGGAGCGATTAATTTTTCCGTTTCCCGGAAATATGTTTATAACCAGCCAGGAGGCAAGGCATGGACTTCGACACAGCGGTAAAAAACTACAACCTCAACCAAACCAAAGAGAACCTGCATAAGCAAGTAAATGCACTGGTAGCGGAGATGACTGAGAAGGAAGAAATTTACATGCTCTCTGGTCATTGTCTGCTAATCACCATAAGAAATATGGTCGCTCATCATCAACAGCCTAACTATGAACCACTACCTGCGGGCGGATGTAAAAGGCTGGGGATCCCGCCTATTCTCTTTACGGATGGACCGCGGGGGGTGGTGATGGGTAATAGCACCTGCCTGCCGGTGGCCATGTGCCGCGCCTCTACTTTTGATGATGAGCTGGAATACCGGGTTGGAAAGCTGATCGCCGATGAAGCCATCGCACAGGGTGCGAATTACTTTGCGGGAATCTGCATTAACCTTGTGCGGAACCCGCGCTGGGGAAGGAGTCAGGAGACTTATGGTGAGGATCCATTCCTGCTCGGGAGAATGGGAGCAGCAATGACCCGCTCTGTTCAGGAGGAGGGCATGATCGCCTGCCCAAAACATTACGCCCTGAACAGCATCGAGGATCTTCGTTTCTACATCAATGTCAGAACGGACGATCGCACGCTGCATGAAGTTTATCTGCCTCATTTCAAGAAGTGTATCGAGGCGGGAGCGCTATCCATCATGGGTGCATATAACCGCTATGATGAAACCTATTGTTGCGAAAACAAGAAATTGCTGACCGATATTTTACGAGATGAGTGGGGCTTTGATGGATTCGTCTTATCGGATTTCGTCTATGGTATCCATGATGCGGAACATAGCCTTCGGGCAGGTTGTGATGTTGAGATGATGTTCACGCAACATTATAGAAAAATCGGTAAAATGTTGAAAGACGGGCGGTTAAACAATAAACATATCGAACGGGCGGTAAAAAACATCCTTGGTGTGCTGATCAGGACCGTTCCCAATAGTAAACCCAGAGAGAAAAGTGTTGTGGCATGCGAGCAACACAGGAGACTGGCCAAGGAAGTTGCTGAAAAAGGCATGGTGCTGTTGCAAAACAGCGGAATCTTGCCTCTCAGTATAGATACGGCTCTTACTGTCTCGGGAAATTATGCTGATCAAGAGAATATTGGCGATAACGGCAGCAGCAAGGTATACAGCAAGCATGTCATTACGCCTTATGCCGGGTTGAGCGATGTATTCAAGCAGGTATTTCTTTCTCAGGGAACGGATGTAGAAAAGGCGTTGGAAAGCTCCAGGGAGGCTGATGTGGTCGTGATATGCGCTGGGAGCAACAGCACCCAAGAGGGTGAATTCCTCATCAAAACCCGGTACAGCCTTAAAAATAAACCCAAGTACCCCGTTGGTGACCGGGTCAGCTTAAGGCTTTCGGATGAGGAAACAGCACTTATCAGGAGGATGAAGCAGGCAGGGAAAAAAGTCGTGGTGGTACTTTACTGCGGTTGTGCCATCATCATCGAGGAGTGGAAACAATTCGCAGATGCTATCATCATGAACTACTACAGCGGGGTGGAAGGGGGAAATGCCCTGGCGAATATTCTATGCGGCAAGGTAAATCCGAGTGGGAAGTTGCCATTTACGATCGCAAAGGATGAAATGGACTACCCGCCAATCATTGGGATTGGGCAGAAACCGTATGATATAGAATACGGGTATTACCACGGTTATACCTTATTTGATAAAAAGGGTATTCGGCCCGCCTATCCATTTGGGTTTGGTCTCAGTTACACAACCTTTTCCATCGACAATTTACAAACGGTAGATGAAGGCATTTCTATTAATGTGAGTGTTGATTTAACCAATACCGGTAGCATGGATGGGGCCGAGGTTGTTCAGGTTTATGCCGGTTCGAATGGAGCGGATCAGGACCGACCAATAAAATTGCTGAAGGGATACCAACGGGTAGAATTGAAGGCAGGAGAGACAAAGAATATTTCGATTATTATTAACAAGGATGATCTCAAATTCTACAATGCAGACACTACCCAGTGGGTATTGGATAGAGCCTATACTCTTTACGTCGGGAATAGCAGCCAGGATGCGATGAGACATATGGCCCAGATTGTCTTTTAAGCGTATATCGGAGGTGTTGAGACTCATGAGGACCAATTTTTCCCTCGATGTGACGGCTGGGCGTCACTTACACGATGTCAGCGAAACGCTTTTTGGCATCTTCCCTGAGGATATTAATTTCTCGTGTGATGCTGGTCTCAACGCCAATCCGGTAAACAATTCCAGTTTTGATGGAATTTATCTTAATAGGAGTAATTATGGTGAGATGCATTCATTTATATTCAAGCCTAGACCCAGGGAAGTCATCGACAGGCTGTGATATCGGCATGTCTTCGGGGGACAATTGGAGAGCCTTCATGATGAGCCTGTCGCTGAGAACAGTTGGTACGCCCGGATCCACTTACAGCAAAATGCCAGCGCCTATGCACCTCGTCACGTCTGCTCCGTGAAGTGGCTGGATGACTTTCGGGCTATTTTCAATGCACCTGACCGGGAGTCTGCTGAATCCTTGCTAAAATAAAAACCATTCAGAAGTATGGTCGAAAGGGTTGCAGTGATCTTAATCGAAGGGGTTATCTCCGTAAAGAAAGTGGGTATCCTGAAGGCTAATAATTTTGAAAGGTTTCATCTTCTTAAAATTAGGTAATTGCGTAGTAACTGGTAGTTCGCACTAAGTTTGTGATTAAATATATTTTAATCATTATTTTTGAGATGCTATTCTGAAATCTTCATTGTTTTGCATTACTCATCCCAGAAGCAATTAAATAAAACAATGAGATTCAGAAAGTATCGCTGATATCTTTATTAGAGAAATCTAAGTTCCGAGAAGTTGGCTTAAACAATTATGGAAAGAAGCAGGCAGTTTTGAAATAGGAGAAATGATTTCTGCGTGCTTTTTCGACATTTCTAGTGAGCGTGGAGCAGCTCGAAAGTTCAGCCAATGATTTAAAAGGACAATATCGTAAAAATCCTTCTCCCATCCAATAGTATATTAATTTGCTACAGTCCATTTGAAAGGGATAAAATAAGTGGGTAGTATCAAGTTTTACAGTTTAATTAATGAGTCCACTGCAAAAACGACTGGACAAAACTTATCCTAATTATACCCTCCTCAAACGGCGAAAAGTTTAATATAATCAAGGGAAATCGCTGATCGAGGGCAAAAACATGTTCAAAGAT
>JBAQFX010000044.1:0-2668 GCA_049287485.1 Anaerolineales bacterium | reverse complement strand
CGAGAGTGGACAAATCGGGAGTCATTTTAGATCCAGCAGGTATCATCATCACTGATGCGGTGAATTGGCAACATGCTCCTTCAATCGCCTTTGATGGAGAGAATTACTTTGTTGTATGGCAAGATCTTCGTAATGATTCGACCAGATGGAATGATCCAGATATCTACGGCGCAAGGGTAAATAAAGCTGGCATTGTCCTTGATACAGCAGGAATTGCCATTTGCATTGCTGGTAGAGAAATGGGGTAAAATCTCTACATTCTACATAGGATATTGACATTTGAAGAAGAATGAGTATAATGCAGTAATGGCGAGGGCTTTAAGAATTCAGTTTCCAGGTGCCTTCTATCATATTACCTGTCGAGGAATTGAGCGCCGGCATATTTTTCTAGATGACAAAGATCGTAACCGATTTCTTTCATTACTTTCAAGATCATTAGAGACCCATCAGGTTGTACTATATGCATACATTCTTATGAACAATCATTTTCATTTGCTTATTCAGACCAAAAAGGCGAACTGTTCTGGGTTTATGCGTCATTTTAATATTTGTTATACCGGTTGGTTCAATTGGCGTCACCGTCGCAGCGGTAATCTCTATCAGGGGAGGTATAAAGCGTTTTTGATCGATGCGGACAGCTATCTACTTGAGGTATCGCGGTATCTTCATTTGAACCGTGTGCGTGTGCGCCGGATGCGGTCATTGGATTATCGGAAAAAGTGGCGTTATGCCCGGGATTACGAGTGGAGCAGTTTGGCAGGTTATGTGAGCGAGCGGCATGCGATTCCTATTATCAATTATGATTTGCTTTTATCGATGGTTGGTAGTCGTCGTGCGTATCGATATTTTGTGATTGATGGTCTAAAGCGGGGTATTGAGAGTCCATTTAAGAAAGCAAAGAGCCGAATGATATTAGGAGAGGTGGGTTTTATCGCGCAGGCGAAGCGCTATCTAGGGCGTGGTTCAGTCCGTGATCAGCCTTCCTATCGGGAGTTAGTGATGAACGTACTAGAGCCTGAGCTAGTAGTGGGGATATTGCGGAGGAAGTGTGGTATTAGTGAGGAGTCATTGAAGGTGCGTAAGTCAAATGGCGTGATTCGTGGGATAGCGGCGGAATTGTTATACAAATATTGTGAGATAACGCAATCCCAGATAGGAAATATATTAGGCGGCATTGATTATGGTGCGGTATATCTGTTACGACGGCGTTTAAGGGAAAAGATGGCTGAGAATAAGGCGGTGAGTAAGAAATACAAGGAAATTCAGGCAAAGGTGATGAATGCATGTAGCATGTAGAGATTTGATGTTATGAAAAAATTGCACTTCCGGCAGATAGGGTTATACTTTATGAAGTGGAGGTGCAAAGATGAAGTACGTTGGAATCGATTTTCACAAAAATTATTCGTTTGTAACAGAAATGAACGAGGGTGGTGCAATTCAGCGCCAGGTAAAACTGTCAAATCATTATGATACGCTAAAAGGCTATGTAGATACACTGCCATCACAGACTAAAATCGCCATTGAGGCAACCTGTAATTGGTACTATTTTTATGAACTAGTTGAAGATCATGATCTGGAAGTTGCGCTCGCTCATCCGCTTAAGACCAAAGCCATTGCTTCAGCACGACTCATGAACGACAAGGTAAGCTCGGAAACCCTTGCCCATTTGCTGCGGGCAGATTTATTGCCGAGGGCGTATATTCCGGATCAGGAAACGAGAGATATCCGCGAGGTTCTTCGCATGCATGCCTTTTTGATTGCTCAACGCACTCGGTTGAAAAATCGGGTTCATGCAATCCTCTTAAAGAATGGTATTTCCTGTCCGTATGCTAATATCTTTGGCAAAACCAGCTTAACCTGGCTCAATGAACTCACACTGCGCGCCTGCTACCAGAATGCGATTGTCAGTTACACCCGATTAGCGAAAGCATTCAATGAAGAGATTACCCTCCTCAAAGAAACAATCAAGACCATTGCTTATGATCACCCCTATGCACGCATCCTTGATACCCATCCGGGGATCAGTTATTACTCAGGACTACTCATTGCCGCTGAAATCGGCGAGATCAAACGATTCCCCAATGCCGGTAAATTGTGTTCTTATGCTGGCTTGGTCCCGACCATGCACGCCTCGGGCGGAAAAGTACGCATGGGATCGATTACCAAACAAGGCTCAAAGTGGTTACGCTGGATCCTCGTCGAATGTACCTTACATGCCATAAAAAAATCAGATCATTACCGGGATTTATATACCCGGGTTGCCCATAAACACGGTAACGGTACCGCCCGGGTTGCGGTGGCCCGCAGCATGCTCCGGGCAATATACGCCATGCTCAGGTTTAATCGACCTTATCAAGAAAGACAACTCCGGCCAGCGCCTTGGGGTCATAACCTTAATAAAGGTTCTGAGATTTGATTGCGCGACCGGAGTCGTACAACATACTGTACCACGAGTACGCATAGGTGACTGACTCATGGTCCTAAATGATTATATAAATAATTAACCAGGAGGTCAATATTGACAATTAACTGATTATTGAATATAGTCACCCGGAAACAATTTTTTCATAGGTGACCCCACCGCAATTTGGGTATACCGGTATTTTCGGGATGAAGACCGGTTGTCCGAGCGGATCATCGGACAGCTTTTGGCCGGTGTGAGCAGCCG
>JBAQFX010000043.1:0-12465 GCA_049287485.1 Anaerolineales bacterium | reverse complement strand
TCTGGAAATTAGTCTTTCAAGCTCATCAGAATTCCTATCATCTTCAATCCCACTTGGAACAAATGCGTTCTGCTATCCAGGCTGCCAAAAAAAATAGTTTAGCCGTACAACCATAATTTTCTGACAAGATTAAAGTTGGAATGATTAAATAAAATAAAAATAACTCCGTAAATCCATTTTATAAAGGTTCAATAATCCAATTGGCACCCTGAATATTGAGGTAAATGCCCATGTTTGATTTTAAAGTCGTAAATACACTAATCCTCTTCGATAATCCTTATGCCAAGGTGGTACTGGATACGTTGGAGCATAAAGGAGTCCAGCACCCATACTTCTACCTCATCAGCCCCGTGGAAGCTGTTGCGACTGTCAGCCTAACAAAGCAGAACTGTATCATCCTTACGCACCAGTATCGTCATCCTGTGGGCAAAGTGATTTACGACCTCCCAGCGGGGCATCTCCAGCCTGGTGAAGAGCCTATTCAAGGTGCTTGTAGAGAATTTGAGGAGGAAACCGGGTATTTACCAC
This sequence comes from Anaerolineales bacterium, assembly GCA_049287485.1. GTDB lineage: Bacteria > Chloroflexota > Anaerolineae > Anaerolineales > UBA4823 > FEB-25. The sequence continues at coordinate 11,937 of JBAQFX010000043.1, read as the reverse complement.
GCCATATTGAAAAACTTGGCTACTATAATCAATTCCCTGGTGTTTTACGTGCTGCCACAAACCTCTTTTTTGCTACCGATCTTCAACAGACAAAGCAACAGCTAGAACCAGGAGAAATCCTTGAGACGGTGCATATGCCTGTCAATGAAGTTATTCGCATGATCCTTGAAGGTGAATTTATTGATGGTTCGCTTCAGTTGGGTGTATTATTAGCTCTACACAAAGGTTTACTAAATCCGTAAAGATAATAGACAGTGGAACAAACAAGTGATAAGATAATTGGAGGTATATTATGGAATATAGATCATTGGGTCGAACGGGCTTGAAAGTATCTGAGTTATGCCTCGGGACCATGCAGTTCGGATGGACTGCCGATGAAGATCTGTCATTAAAAATTCTATCTGCTGCTTTTGAGGCAGGGATCAATTTTTTCGACACTGCCGATGTTTATTCGCGCTGGGCTGAAGGCAATCCTGGTGGAGTTGCTGAAACCATCATTGGCAAGTGGATCAAGCAGTCCCATATTCCCCGTGACCAGCTGGTTTTAGCTACCAAGGTACGTGGTAGGATGGGTTCCGGTCCGAATGATGAAGGACTATCCCGCGTTCACATTATCCGTGCCGTTGATGCCTCACTCCAGCGACTGGGGATTGATTACATTGACCTTTACCAAACACATTCTTATGATGAAAAAACGCCCATCGAAGAAACTTTGCTCGCCATGAATGATCTGGTCCACCAGGGAAAAGTTCGCTACATCGGCTGTTCTAATTATCCTGCCTGGCGACTGATGGAAGCACTATGGACTTCCAAATACAAAGGTATCGCACGCTTTGATTCGCTCCAACCTCATTACAATCTCGTTCACCGTGCTGAATTTGAGCGAGAGTTGGCAGATGTCTGTTGTTCATATGGATTGGGTGTAATTCCATATTCTCCCCTTGCCGCCGGGTTTTTAACGGATAAATACCATCGTGATAAAGCCGAGCCCCAATCGGCTCGAATTAATGGCGTGAAACGGCGTTACTTCAACGAAAAAGGTTGGCCAATACATGAAGCGGTTGAGAAACTGGCCTCACAAAATGGGAAATCTATCTCTCAGATCGCCCTGGCGTGGTTGCTCAATAATCCCCTGGTCACAAGTCCGATCATTGGCCCACGCAGTCTGGTACAGCTCGAAGACAATCTTGGTGTGGTAGGTTATCGATTAACCCCTGAAGAAGGAAAATTCCTGGATAGTGCCTCCGCTTGGACGAATGATTGGGATTAGTAAAGGTTACCAAGCTTAGGAATCAAAACCTAAATTCAAGCTATCCAACATCATCAGCCATATATTTCTGCGACCCTGATGGTGGTCAGCTTGATCTAGGGATTTTCGGGTCAGGTTGATGACCATCGACCGGAATGGTTCCGGTGGGAAAGGTATTGGTTTCCTTTTCACCATCTCTAATTGTGTTCTTTTTGTAGATTTTCCGTGAAGGATATCCAACATTACCTGTGCTCCAAAACGCGAAGAGCCTACACCTAAGCCGGTAAAACCTGCCACGTAAGCCGTACGGCCATGATGAGCAGTACCCCAAAACGGACTGAACCTTGAGCAGGTATCGATTGCCCCACCAAACGCATGCGTGAAGCGTAACCCTTCTAACATAGGAAAGGTCATGAAAAAGTGTTCTGCCAGCCGCCCAAACACCTCATAATTGACCTCAAATTGCTTCCCAACACCATTTTTCGGATAATAGACCGCGTCATAGCCTCCCCATAAGATGCATCCATCAGCAGTCATACGATAATAATGAAATTGATTATTCGTATCACTTACTCCCTGACGATCTCCCCAACCGATCGCTTCCCTCTGTGTACTGGATAATGGCTCACTGACAAGAACATAGTCATAAACTGGAACGATATAACGAGAGATGCTTTTAATTAAAGGTGGAAATGCATTGGTTGCAAGGGCTACCTTGTTCGTTCTAATCAATCCATAGGGAGTGCTTACCTTTATAATCTCGCCTTCTTCTTCCAGGGCTAATGCAGGTGTGTTTTCGTACAACCTCACTCCCAATTCGATGCATGCATCTCTTAATCCCCACGCTAATTGAGCAGGATTTACCATTGCTACACCGTGTTGGTTATACAATCCACCCAGGTATAGGGGTGAATTTATCATTCCTCGGGTTTGATCCTGGTCAAGCCATTCCAGTTTCTCTCCATACGGTGCTGCAAGGTTTGGTAAGCGGCATAATTCAGCCACATGGTATGCCTCAGTGGCTACCAATAGTTCACCAGACCGAATGAAGTCACAGTTAATACCCAAACGCAACACAGTTGCCTGGACCGCTTCCAGATTCACTTGACCCATCGCGGTGAGAATAGCCAATTCATTCGGCCAATGATTCAGTCCATTCTCGAAGCCATGAGTCAATGAGGCGGCTAAGAAACCTCCATTGCGACCAGTGGCTCCGATTGCTGTCTCTTCTGCTTCTAGCAACACGACTTCTCGCGAAATGTCAGCTTCCTTTGCTAAAAAGGCAGTCCACAAACCTGTAAAACCTGCTCCGATGACTGCCAAGTCAGTTTTTACCGTTTCGGTTAACGCTGGTGCCGGTTTTGGTCGTCTTGGATCATCCAGCCAGAAAGGGAAAGGAGCCGCATCAGCGAGCGTTTTAAGGATTTCAGGGCGGGGGTAAGTTGGAAATGGCATAAAATCTCCTGTGTGGAACACTACTCCCAATTATACAATGGGTGATTTCATAAAAAATCAGTATCAAAGAATACCGCCATTTTATTTCGAGAATTTTTATAAACACCAGACAATGGATAGTTATTCACATAATATTAACCATAGCAACATTGACGATCTGATCTACTTCCTGATAAAATCGCCTTACAAGACCCAATAAATAAGGATTTCATAATATTCATGGAGCGATCAATGACCTTTCCCGAGCAAACCATCACCATACCCATCACACTCACTCAATCCGCTGCTAATGCTGTTCGTGAGATCATAAACCAGAAAAACCTGCAAGGATACTCACTGCGTTTGTTTATCTCAGGAGGTGGTTGTTCAGGCTATCAATATAGCCTGGCAATGGATAATCGCAATCGCTCCGATGATACCGTTATTGAAACGAATGGTATAAAGTTGATCGTTGATGAAGTATCCATTAAGTACCTGCAGGGTGCGATTGTAGACTATGTTGATGATACGACCGGTAACGGTTTCAAGATTATCAACCCAAACACTATTTCAACCTGTAGCTGTAGTCAGGAGAATAGATCTTCAGGTTGCACTGGTTGTGGTTAATGCCCACATATTTAGAGAATTATCGTCATGGAGTGAAAACCCCATGACTTTTTTTATCTCCCCCGGAAGATTGAGATCACAAGTCCAAATAGACCGATCACCGCCAGACCAATGATGATAAAGCCCATGGGTAACCCACCTGCTACATTGATATCAGGTGCCTGGGTATAAGTGGGTATTTCTACTGGTCCAGGCTGGGTGAATGTCGGCAATCGAGTTGGAGCGATATCAATAACAAGCTGGGCTGCCAGGGTCGGATCGAGTGTCGGCGTGACCTTCGGCGTTGAGGTAGAGGGTGGTTCAACAATAGGCAATTCACCCCCTGATACCGTGACAAGATATGCATATACCCATGCTACTCCCCCTTCGATCGTTGGGTAAACAATTTTAATCCAGTCTCCACCTACCGATCGCCCCAATGCTGGCACTTTTTCACCCTGTTGCAACACACCTACAATCGGGTAATCAGTGGTGCTGGGACCCGCCCGCACGTTGATTTGCTCCTGATCTTGATTAACGGTAACCATTGGTCCAAACGGGCTGCTGGTCACCGTGGGTATGGATACCGTAGGTTGTTGCGCCAGTGCATATGACTGAACCGTGGATTTAGTTCCAAGCCAGGAAAATCCACCAATCAGCAAAATTATTACCAATAAGCTAATTTTATGCTTCCGCATCCATGCTCCAAATATAAGAAAATACCTGATGAAATATAAGGTTTTTTTATGTATGGCGATTATAATCTAAACTTATATTGGATCGACATAATAACAGAGTTCTCAGTGAATAACATCAACGACCAATCTCGTATATGATACAGGAGTATCACCATGGAACAACGAATATATCACGGAAACTTAACCCCTGCCGATATCGGGGAAGTATTGTTAGCCCACTTCAACCGTGGAAATTTACGTGCACAGCAATTAGGAGATGCTGAACGTCTAATTGTGCAGATTGGTACACGGCCTGGTTCCATGGCGGGTGGTGATACTACCGTTTCTGTTATCTTACAAAAAGTCGAAGATGGTGTAGCTGTACAATTGGGTCAGCAAGCTTGGTTGGGGATTGCTGCCAGTTTGGGTACCACTGCTCTGGCCGCTATACGTAATCCATTCAATCTGTTAGGCAGATTGGATGATCTCGCTCAAGATATTTCCAACCTGCAAATCAATGAGCAAGTCTGGCAGGCTATTGATGAGGTGGCCCGTTCTGTGGGTGCTTCACAGGAGCTTTCGAATCGCCTGCGTCGGGCAGTCTGCCCCTATTGCAGGACTGCGAATCCCGTCGGTGAACCGAATTGCATTGCCTGTGGTGCCCCACTGGGAGATGTTCAGCCTCGCACCTGTCCATATTGTGGGTTTGTTCTCCAGCACACTGAAACGACTTGCCCCAATTGTAATCATCCTCTTCCTGTATAACGATGATTTGAACTCGCTGAAATTAAACCCTCCTTGAATCAGCTTTATCACAGTCAAAGATTGGCCGGTTATTGCTATTTATTCTTATCGAATAATGAAGCAGAGATGTTTTAGTGCGCCTTTAATCGATCAATGGCTATGCGCAGTATCGGCAATATATCCTCATCATGCTGGCCCGAAGGGGGAGCAAACGACATGACATATTGCCCACTCTGCCGTGCTTCCAGTCGATTCAATAAACGCTCCATTATCGGCAAAGCTTCTGTATATCCAACCAGCCCAACATAGTATATGGCTTTCTGCCGGATTGCCAGTGGATTTTTCCATTGTGACAAAATATCTCCCAGGTGTCTACCCGCCATTGGACAGCCATTAAATAATCGGTAGATGGATTTTTCTACCCTAGGATCCATCACAGCCACTTCTAATAAGCCATATATTGTCTCTTCACGCATGGTTTGCAAAACATTAGAGATGGCTTTTCTCACATTTTCTGGGGTATGACTTATAGCTGGATCGTCAATCATCAAGTCGCCTACAATATATGCTATCCGCCGACGGATGGTTATTTCAGGGTCACTCAATTTTGTGGTGAGTACATATGCCACTAATGGTGATGCTCTCTGCACACCCAATTCTAGTAATGCATCAATTCCATGATTTCTTGTTACCGCGTCTGGCGAAGCTAGCGACTCTGTCGCGTTCCACACTGCGGGTAATAGCTCGAGAATGTTTTCGGTGGTTTCACCGTAAACAAATAAGGGTAATTGGATATTGGAAATGGGATTGAAATTCATATCACTCTAGAAGCTGCAGGTGCATGCAAGTATACCGCAATTTAACCCAGCCATATACCACCCCATGCAGGTAATACAATGTTAATCGAATGGTTAACTATCGGATATTGCTTATCAGGGTTGAGCAAATCTCTCACCGCGCTCCCATCTTCCCATCCAACTTTTTCACTATCAAAATTCAGTTTCATTTCCGTTGCACTGGCATTGATGACGACTAACACTCTGTCATCCACTGTCTTGCGTAGGAATGCATAACAGGTTGGATAGGAACTTTGCTCCAGATAAAGAAAATCTCCCCTACGTAGCGCCTGGTGTTGTTTGCGACATTTCACCAATTTCTTTATAAAATCGCGTAATTGAATATTCCAGCTTGTTTCATCCCACAAAAACGCTCCCCTGCAGCCAGGATCTTTACCACCAACCAGACCAATCTCGTCACCATAATATATTGCGGGTGCCCCTGGGTAAGCAAATTGGAAAAGGTATGCTAATCGAGTCTTATTAAGGTCATTTCCCATTCTTGTCAGTATCCGCTCAGTATCATGTGAATCAACCAGGACGTACATGGCATAAGTATTCTCGCGTGGGTATAAGGATAATAATCCGCCCACTTTTTGGGCAAATTGCACTACATTCAAGCTGTTCGTAGCCAGTAATCCCACTAATGCATCCATCACCGGGTAGTTCATTAGACCATCGAAATGTCCATCTCCTACCCATCTTGGATCAGGTAACCACATCTCACCAACCAAATAAGCATCCTGATTAGCCTTTTTTACCACCTCTCTGAACTCTGACCAAAAAGTATCGTCATTGATCTCATTAGGCACATCCAAGCGCCAGCCATCCGCGCCTTGTTCGATCCAATATCGCCCAATATCTAGCAGGTATTTCCTTACCCACCGGTTATTGGTGTTAAACTTGGGCAGGCTCTTCATCCCCCACCACCCCAGGTAATCTTTTGCCTCTCCCCATGAATATGCATCCACCGGGAAATGTTTGATGCTGAACCAATCCCGGTAGGGAGAGTATTCCTGGTTTTCCAGAATATCGTTGAAGGCGAAAAACCCCCTTCCACAATGGTTGAAAACGCCATCCAGGATGATTCTCACTTGATTACGATGTGCATGTTCGATCAACGCATGAAAATCGTCCAATGTTCCCAACTTGGAATCAATCTTTAGGTAATCAGTCGTGTTATACCGATGAGTCGAGGTAGCTTGGAATATCGGGTTCAGATAGATTGCGTTGATACCCAGGTCAAGCAGATAATCAAATTTCTGTTGGATACCCTTGAGGTCACCACCCTGAAAACCCCAACTAGTCGGAGCCGATCCCCAATGGACTAAATTCGGAGGGTCGTTTTTTGGGTCACCATTGGCAAATCGATCAGGAAAGATCTGGTAAAAGATGGCATCTTGAACCCACTCTGGAACGCTCATATTCTCCTTTACGGTATCTTCGTCGTATTGTCCAATGATTGGGTGAGGTCTTCACTGGCAGTTTTCAATGCCCCACCGGGATTTGTACCTTTACTGTATACTTTTTGAATTGCAATATCAAGTTCTTTCCAATACAGGTTGAGCACACTTTCGTCAACTACGACTGGATAGGGAACTCCCAATGAAAAAGCTTCAATAGCTTGCTGGAACAATAAGTCCCGAGGTTTCGCCGTAACCACTGAGGGGATATGACCAACTTCAGCCAGGTGTACCTGCACGTTGGGATCGAGCAAGTAGCCGATAAATGATAATGCTGCGAAGCGATCAATGTCAGTTACGCTGGCATTAAGAAATACACTCTCTGACTCAACCCAACCGGACATATGCCCCGAACCACATATAGGCCAAGGGTCTATCGCCAGGTTCTCCGCTCCTATAACCTCAATCAGCATGGAGATATTCCAGGTGCCATCAATGATGATTCCCACCCGGCTCCGTTTAAACATATCTAAATCTCGATTAGTGTTGAAGGTTACCGCACCCGCTTTATCGTAATCAGTCAACAAATTGAACCAGGTAATACCAAAGGGGTCATCAAATGCCGGATATCCATCCTCATCCATCAATCTGCCACCTAGGCCAATGATATTTGCAGCTGAGAAGTAGGATCCACGCTCAAGGTATGAACCGACTGCGCCTCCATGGGTAGCATCATGAGAAAATGAGGCCAATTCTTCGAATGTCTGCGGAGCAGCGGGAATTAAGGATGTGTTTCGAAACATCACCATTCCATGCTGTGAAAGAGGTAAGCTGACCAGGGATCCGTGGTATTGTCCCGATGAGAGTGCAGCCGGATTGATGTTTGAGAGAAAGTTCAAGGGAACAAAGGGGGTAAGGTCGGTGATCAGCTCTGCTTCAAAGAGTTCTGGCCCCCAGGATGCTGGGCCTAATAACAAACTTGGACCTTGCCCGAGATATGCGGCATCATAATAAGCATTATATAACTCATCAAATGGAACATTATTTAATTGAAAAGTCACATCCGGATAGGAGCGTTGAAATGCCTCGATAATTGACTTCAACATATCTGTTTCAGCACTACTCCAGGAATGCCAGATGACTATAGAGCTACCAGCAGGCGGCGGTGATAAAGGTGGTCTGGGCGGTAATTCAGTCGGTACTGGTTCCAGAGTTCCTGTCACCGTCCCAGCGGTCGGAGATGGAAAAATGGTACCACTGGTAATAGCAGTTGGCGTAAATGATCTCGAAGATGTGGATGTTAAGGTGGTTGCACCATGGTGTGGTGTAGGCGTTGAAGTGACTGGACCAGGGTACGGTACATGCGTTTCTGTAACTTCGGGCTCAGGATATTGTTCAGTTGCTGGTATTTGTGGTCCCGGATAGGGTTCCGTTGATGTTACACCACCACCCGGGCCAGGATACGCAGAAACTTCGGTGAACGTTGCTGTTGGGGTAGCAGATTTTTGGGCTTCTGTTTGCCTGGCTTCAGGAGATTTTGTGGCTGCCTGAGTTTCTGTAAGCAACGGCTCCGGGTATGGCGTGGAGGTGATGATTCCTGGATATGGAGAGCCAATTCCCGCTGAAGGCTGTGGGTAAGCCAGCTCTGTAGGTGTAGGTAGTAATGGAACAGTCGGGAAGGGATTTACGCCGCTGGTGGGTTGTGGGTAAGCTTGTGTAGCAATTGGTGTGATAGATCCTTCCAGGATTGGTTTGGCAGAGGGAGTTGCGGATAAAGCTGCAATTTCAGTTGGACTTGCGCGCCGGCATCCCCCCACGAGTAGTAATAACAAAAATATAACCCCAGTAATAATGATCGTAAGAGACCGGTTCTGCATGACCCAACCAAATAACTACAATCTTCCCGGAAGTTCATACTCCCCGGGAAGATTGCTCGGGAAGTTTAGTCAATTATACTATTGACCTATAGCCATCATTTCCACGCGTGCGAAGTCTGTTACTGATAAGTCTGACTGGGTTACCTGGCTCGGTGTGTACGTGCTCAACCAGCTCTCCTGTACGCCAGCCTTCGGCCATACCAAATCAATCACCCGTGTATGGTTAGTATCAGCCGGTGCACCCCCAAATCGCCATTGTTCCGCATTTTGATTGACATCTCGTACGCGCTGCACACCACTGCTTGGATAGCCTTCCTGGCTGAGCACCATGGCAGCATACTTCCAATCCTCAGGGTTATCGCCCAGGATCGATTGTGGGATGCGTATGGTTACCCGCTGTTGCCCTGGATCAGCCAGGATTTGAAAATCACTGCTGGTGGCTATTCGTTCTGGGGCGGCATCACCTGGTACATAAATCCCGGGTTCCCACCCTTCCACTGTGATAGCATAATCCCAGTTGAAACCATCCTGTAGCGCCAGGTTCCTCCCAGGTAGGAAATTCACCCCTCCCTTGCCATCACCATTCTTATCGATATAAATATCAAAGGTTTGAACTGAAAGGCCATTGGGTGAACCCCAAGGATTGTCCACCGCACCTCGCATGCTGAATTTGATCACAATATTCTCAGCATCAGAGCCAACCTGGAAATTCAGAATGTCATAACATCCTGCCTGGAATACTGCATCCGAAGGATAGGTGTATGTCCCCAGTCCATAATCATCTCTCTCCGCATCGGTTACATCCAATACCACGTTCATCGTACCGAGGTCTGGCACCACAAGTGCAGCTGGGCCACTTCCGGGTAGGACGTCTGTGTCCATCAAGGATTTTGTACCCCCTACATCAACTTGTTCAGCGTGTATGGCGCGCATGCTGATGCGATCACCTGTCTCCGCATTCCCCAGAGTAGATAATGGGATAGCCAATTCAATTACATTTTCTTTTTGTGCTGCCTGGCTCAGGCTGGTCGGTTCTCCCCAGATTTCATTCCCCCCAGAAACATAAACCATCGCCTCTTTCAGCTGTCCATTTGTGAATTGCATCTCTATCAGCCGGTTTGCAGGAAAACCGAGCAAGCTGCCATTCCGACTGAAATTATTGGTCAGATCACTTCCCGGCACCTGCAAGTAGAATTCTGTTAAACTCACACCCGCAGGAGGGGTGTAATCCGGTGAGGTTGTAACTTTCAGGAACAAATCCATGGACGAGAAACCGTATGCTACATCCTGGGAGTATGCCTGGCTGGATGCCATCACTCCTCCTGAAGCCTGGTACACACCGGCTGCACCCCATTCACCAGCACTCACCGTGCCATCCACCGACACCGATATCAAGCCTGTAGAGGCAATATCCGCGGCAATCGGGCTGAGCGGGATAATAGGTACATCTAACTCATTCGGGGGTTTTTCATTCAAGGATAAATACACCTGTTTAAGCGTATTCCTGAATTGTTGGTCAAAAGACTCATCACTTCCCGAGTTTTGGTCTGTCCCGAACCACCAGAACCAGTCTGAGCCTTCTGCCACATACATGTAATACTGAGCCCGCTCCAATGCTTCTGTTGTGGTTTGTCGAATGCCCGTCATATATTTTTGTAACAATTCACGTGCCGTCGCCAGGTAGTCCCAAGCCCGGTTCTCTTCATTTTCTCCAATCCATGTCGAGAAATCATGGTTGATCCACGAACCCGCCCACAGGTTCTCGATCTTCGGTTGCTCTGGTGAAATTGCCAGAAACTCGCTTGGTGTCACTGTGCGGATCAGCGGATCGTTGCTCAAATCGGCGTACAGGCTATTCAGGAATTCTTTACCATCATTGTCATAGTTTTCCCAGGCGTTCTCGCCATCCAGGATCACCGATACCAGGTGAGGTCCTGTAGCTCCGCTGGCAATCAATGCATCACGAATGGCGTGTATCCGATTAATGAAATCTGTTGCTGCCGCGGTACCACTCACCCCTGAATAGGTAAAGCCAACTTTATCTGAGATGACTACATCCCGGAAAACCATTGCCACCGGGTTTCCCTGTTTACCTTGGACATAATATGGTCTATATAGCACATCAGGTTCAGTAACCACCTCTTTTGTATTCCGCGAAAAGCTATCCTTCCCCAGGCTCGCCGCTAACACTCCTTCGTCAGAAGCCATCCACTGAATACCCGCAGCTGAAACCATGTTAACGATTTCCTGTGCCACCGCTCCTTCCGCGGGCCACATGCCACGTGGTGCCATTTCGAAATGGTCCTGGTATAGCTGGATGCCAAGTTGCACCTGTGCCACGGCATCTGCCCCATAGGCGAAATCCTTGCTGGGTAAGTCCATACTTGGATTAGCAATAAGTGCCAGGCGTGTGCTCACCAGCAAGGGTAGGATGGGATGAGCGTAGGGCGTCATGGTCACTTCAATTTGGCCATCATCCTGCAACTCTTTATGTAGGGGGATGACCTCTTCGATTAGTTTCAGATGTTCTCCAAATACAATCGCCTTGTCAGATTCCTGGAAATTTGAACCCTTGGCCACCAAGCTGGCCAGTGGTTCCTGAGCTAACCAATCCGGGTCGGTCCACGCCAGGTTAAATAGCACTTGTAAGTCCAGGTAATCTTGGGTCGAATATTCAGTACCAGCATCTCTTTTCTGCAACAATTCCTGGTAGCGTGGGAAGCGTGCGATGATCTTGCGGTTGGTGTCAAAGAATCGGTCCAGAAGGAATTGTTTTTGTTCGTCTGTTAACTGGTTGGCAGGCACTTCTGCTGTTACCCAATACAAATCCTTGGCGCCCGCTTGGAAATCATCTAGCTGGAGGATCAGGCTGGGGGTTAGATTGAAGGTAACGTGGATATTGGGATAATTCTTGAGTATGGCAGCCATATCCACGTAATCCTTCGCTGCATGCACCCTCACCCATGGTTTTTCGTAAATGCCAGTTTCAGGGTCTTTATAATACACTGGTTGGTGCTGGTGCCAGATAATCGATAAATAGATTGGCTGTTCAGCTGTTGTCGTCGGTGTTGGAGTCGCTGTCGGTTGGCTGCAGGCTGAAAACAATAAAGC
>JBAQFX010000042.1:0-7228 GCA_049287485.1 Anaerolineales bacterium | reverse complement strand
AGATTAACCTGTCCAAATGAAGAATTAAAAGCATTCCACCTGAACCAGATTTTAGCTTTTCTTGAGAGTTAAGCGGTCATTTACAATTGAGGTAAGAATTATGTACCAATTACTCCATTCGATTCCGTGTGCAGATGGATTCTGGATGCCAGGGGAGTTTGAACCACATGCAAAAACATGGCTTTTATGGCCGGAACGCCCCGATAACTGGCGAGAGGGGGCTATTCCAGCTCAAGAGGCTTTTGTTGAAGTTGCCCGGGCAATAACACAGTTTGAACCGGTGAATGTAGGAGTAAACCCAAATCAATTTGATCGTGCCAGGGGTATGCTTCCATTGCAGGTACAGTTGGTGGTCGTTGAGAATGATGATGCCTGGATGCGGGATTGTGGAACGACTTTTGTCGTCGATAAATCTGGCAGGGTGCGAGGGATCGATTGGATATTCAATGCTTGGGGAGGCCTGGAGGGTGGATTGTATTACCCATGGGAGCGGGATGATGCTGTGCCTCAGAAAGTACTTAAATTAGAGGATTTGGAGGTTTACAAAGCTCCAATCGTTTTAGAAGGTGGTTCGATTCATGTAGACGGACAGGGAACACTGATAACGACCGAGGAATGCCTGTTAAACCCCAACCGGAATCCAGGCTTATCCAAAGCGGACTTTGAGGCAGTATTAAAAGACTATTTGAATGTATCGAAGTTCATCTGGCTGGGTAAGGGAGTATACAACGATGAAACCAGTGGGCATGTGGATAATTTATGTTGTTTCCTGAGACCAGGTGTGGTGGCGCTCACCTGGACGGATGATCAGTACGACCCACAATATGAGATATCAGCCGATGCATATGCCCGGCTGGAACATTCGGTGGATGCCCAGGGAAGGAAACTGATCATTCAAAAAATCCACCAACCCGATCCGGTTACGATCAGCGAAGCTGAAGCTAGGGGCGTGGTTATTATTCCAGGCACAAAACCGCGCATGGCAGGAGATCGCATGGCGGCTTCCTATGTTAATTTTTATCTATGTAACCGAGGAGCAATTGTGCCAATTTTCGATGACTCACATGACCAGGATGCTTTGAATACTTTGCAGAGATTAATGCCTGAGCGAAAGGTAGTGGGTGTGTCAGCCCGAGAAATCTTACTGGGGGGAGGAAATATTCATTGCATCACCCAACAGCAGCCAAAAGGAAAATAGTTATTGGTGATTGGTGATTCGTTGATAGCTATTTCTCATCGAGTTAAATGGAAAAATCATGAGTAATAAAAATGCGTTAGGGCATCATAATGCCAAGACACATCGAAAATTCGGATTGATCAAGGGGGAATATTTACTCGACTTTTAGACTGAGGGATTGATAGAGTCTTTCTTTGTCCAGGTGATCATCCAGGAGAGATTGGAATTGTTCGAGCTTGGCGGTTTGACCGAGGCGGGTCTTGCCGAAGAATTTTTCAATCTGCTCAATGGTCTCCATAGTATTGGTCCTGACCAGCAATACCGATATGCCAAATTCTTCCGCTTGCTTAATTACCAGAGGACTCGGTCGCAGATTACCTGTCAGGATCAGGCAGGTGGTTGATGTCTCCAGAGCGGCAAGCTGAATATCCGTGCGGTCACCACCGGTGATGACCGCCTTATTGGAAGAGCGCCGGAAGCGGCTCAGGGCAGCTTCAGCGGTCATCGCACCCACCGTCAGATTTTCTACCAACGCTCCGGAACGCTGGTATTTAGTCAGAACTTCTGCATCGAGCAGCTGGATCAATTCACCAACCGTTAAGGCAGATAAACCGCGTACTTCTGGCAGGACGCCAAATACTTTGACGTGACTTCTTTCCAGAAAGGGAACTGCTATCTTATTGACAAAGTCACTGGCATCCTCAGGAACGCGGTTGATTAATATACCTAAAAATGAATCACCGAGGTGTGCCTGGGTGGATAAAACATCATCCATCATACGCACTTCTTCACGATATTTAGCAATAACAAGTGCCTGGCTGCCGAACTTTTTCACCACACCCACGGTAGGCAATCCCACGACATAGCCTTCACGCAGGCTCCCGCCGCCTTCAACGATCAACATGTCATGGTCTGCACCGAGCTTATGGAATGCAGCCGTCACTTTTTCCATTAAATCCTCGGGGGCAGGGTTCACCAATCGATCTCTTAACAACTCAGGAGTGACAACAACGGGTGAAAGCTCCCAAGGTTGGGCAGGCAGGTTTAAAATCTGCTTAACGAAAGCAGCATCTTCATCAGCAATCTTGTTCTCAATACGCCAGGGTTGTAAGCTAAGCGGTTTCAAATAACCAACGCGAAAACCATCTTCTTGCATGCGGAGACCTAATGACAGGCAGGTGGCGGTTTTACCGGAGTATCTTTCAGCGCCTGTGATATATAGCGATTTCATCATATTTCCCTTTCTACAAGAGTAATCAGGACTAAATTACCTATAGCCATAACGATGAGCGTTGCTCCATGTGATCTTATTTTAGAACCAGACGCATATCCAATGCCAGGGCTCCTTCTCCCTGGTGATAAACCATTAATGGGTTGATATCCATCTCTATGATATCAGGGAAATCCTGAACCAATTGAGAGACGCGTAAAAGTGTATCCACAATGGCAGCTTTATCCATGGGAGGTTGGCCACGTACCCCATCCAGTAACGCATGTGCTCTAACCTGCATCATCATTTCTTCTGCTTCCTGATGGGCTAGGGGTGCTACTCTGAAAGTCACATCTTTCAAAGTTTCAACATATATACCACCCAGGCCAAAGGTGATGAGAGGGCCAAATTGCGGGTCGCGATTCATCCCTACCAGGATTTCCAATCCACCTGATGGAGCCATCTCTTGAACCAAACAACCCCAGATGCGAGCTTCTGGGATGTATCGCTGGGCACGATAAACCATTAACTCATAGGCATCACGGACGTCTGAGGCATTTTGCAATCCCACCTTCACCCCTCCAATATCTGTCTTATGGAGGATATCTGGGGATGCAATTTTAAGCACCACAGGATAGCCAATTTGTCCTGCAATGGTAACGGCTTTCTCAGGCGTATCGGCAATCTCAGATTTTGGGATGCGCAATCCATATGCCTGCAGTATCTGGCGAGATTCAGCATCGCCTATGGATAAGCGATTTTCAGAACGAACTTGATCAAAAACCTTTTTTGCAGCGGATTGGTCCACATTAAAATGCAAGTATTCGAGTTTTGGACGTGATTTAATCATCCTATACGCAGACATGGCGCGGAATGCATTTGCAGCCCGCTCAGGGAAAGGGTAATTCGGAACACTAAAAGAGGTCAGTATGTCGATGCCACTCTGAATGCGGGATTCTCCCATAAAGCAACCAATCACGGGGAGTTTACTGCGCTTGGAAAGTGAACCTATGGCCTGAGCGGTGGAATTAATCTCGGTCATTGCCTGGGGAGTGAGCAAAACCATGATTCCATCGACATTGGGATCAGCGACAATGCGCTCGAAGGCAAATTGGTAACGGTCAGCCCGGGCATCTCCCAGTAAATCCACTGGATTGGCAGCGCTGGCAGCATCAGGCAGGTATTGCTCCAGGGCGTGGATTGTTTCCAATTCAAAACGTGCCAGGCTAAGGCCACTTTTTTCCAATGCATCGGTTGCCAATATTCCGGGACCGCCGGCATTGGTGATTATGGCAATGCGATCGCCTTTCAAGGGTGGCTGATATCCCAAGGCGACCGCCATATCAAACAGAGATTCCATCGATTCAGCACGCAAGATACCTGCTTGTTGAAAGGCTGCCTGGTAGGCCTGCTCAGAGCCTGCCAGAGAGCCGGTATGTGAGGATACTGCGCGAGAACCGGCTTGAGTCACACCAGATTTTATTGCCACGACGGGTTTGTGGCGAGTCACTTCACGGGCAACCCGGATGAACTCCTGACCGCTGGGCATTCCTTCGCTATAGATGAGGATCACTTTACTGTGTTTATCTTTCACCCAGGTTTGTAAAAGGTCAATCTCAGAGACATCTGCCTTGTTACCCAAGCTAACGAATTTTGACAATCCCAAACGACCTGCCAGCGCAATATCCAAAACAGCGGTTCCTAAAGCACCCGACTGAGACATGAACGCCATGGGTCCTGAAGGTGGAGTGCCTGAGGCAAATGAGGCATTAAGTGGGGTAAACGAATCAATCACACCTAAACAGTTCGGGCCGATGAGGCGCAGGTTGTATTGATGACAGATTTGAACCAATTCTAATTCTCGCTCTAGACCTTCTTTACCAGCTTCACGGAAACCAGCACTGATCACGATTGCAGAAGGAATGCCTTTCTCACCACAGGTACGTAACGCCTCGGGAACATGTGGATAGGGAATGACGATGACTGCCAGGTCTATCGGGTCAGGAACATCAAGAACAGAAGGGTAGGCTGTAAAACCTAGAATCTCAGACGCAGTTGGATTGATGGGGTATACCCTTCCTTTTTTTGAATAACCTCCATCTAAAAGATTCTTAACCACGGCATAGCCCAACTTTTCGGAGTTAATAGAGGCTCCAATGACTGCTACTGATCCAGGGTTAAAAAAGGTGTCCAGACCGTTCATATACTGCTAGTGATTGGATATACTGATCGCAATAACCGAAGTGTTGTTTAGCGGATTAAGGGATAGGTTAATTGTTGCAGTACGTGTATCTTTAGTATAGACCAATTCAGCCGCATTGGCATACTCATGGGATTTAACTTGATCTACTTGCCAGCCATGATCTGGCATCTCTGACTGATAAAAGGCAAAGACCTGGGGGTACTGGGTGGGAGTTGTGTAGAAAATATACTGGCTGGAACCGAAATAATTATATACCTGGTCTGGGTTAAGGACTGGTATGTCACCCGGGGGTTCACCTGTGGGAATCTCCTGGGCGATGATGGCTTGAGCAGTCTGAACAAGGCTGGGATTATTCGTGGCAACTGCCTGGATTGTGCTAATCACCGGTGCACCTTGGGTGGCAATGGCTTGTACAGTTTCAAGGATGCCCGGATGTTCCGTGGCAAGCCCTTGAGCCGTTTTTATCAATGAACTGCCAGCATTTACCAGACCACCTACTTCAGTTTTTACAGAAGAGACGGTTTGAGCAGCAGTTTGAACTTGTTGACGCGTACTCGTAAGTGAGCAGGCCAAATTACTTGCGACAAGTACGAGGATTAGCAGGTAAATTAACTTTTTCCTATCCATATATCTCACAATTGTCTTTTTTTTATCCCCAATTGAAACCTTATGCTGATAATTTATCAAGTATCCCAATTGCCATGGCTTCCAGGCCTGTGATGTTATCCAAGTCCAGCCATTGTAACATAACACGTTGAATGCCAGCACTGACAAGTTGCTTGCATTGTTCAACAATTTCTTCAGCGTTGCCTACAACCATCCCACGTTGACGTAAGTCAGAAATCGACCGTTGACCATGAGTACGAAGATTAACTTTCCTCGCGACCTCCTCGTGATCGAATCCAAAAACGCAACCTGTCATCAAAGATCTGCGTACATCCTCTGGTTGTCTACCCTGCAAGGTAATGTATTCATCTAATTTTTTATTTAGCCGGGTAATTTCAGGGGGAGGAAGAAATAAACCATTCCATATCTGGGCATATCTAGCGACTAAAGGTAACGTCCGCTTAATGCCATTGCCCCCAACCATAATCGGTGGACCTCCTGGACGTGCTGGACGAGGTAATAAGATCCCATCGTGGAGACGATAAAATGCACCTTCATAATCAACAGGATCATCGCTTTTAAAAAGACGAGTGATCACTTCCAGGCCTTCCTCAAGGCGATTAAAACGAGCTTTCGGTGATAATAAATCCCAGCCATAGTTGTTGTGCTCACGTTCCTGCCAGCCTGCACCGATTCCTAAGGTCAACCTACCACCTGAGAGGTCATCTACTGCAGTTGCCATCCGTGCAGTGTGAGTGGGATGACGGAAAGACATAGGTGTTACAAGCGGACCAAATTCGATGTGCTTGGTATGAGTGGCCAGCCAGGTGAGTGAAACCCAACATTCGAGAGAATCTTGATCGGGAGGATTGGCATTTGTGTAATGGTCTGAACGATATAACCCTTTAAAGCCGTTCGACTCAACTACTGCAGCAATATTTTGCCAACGCTTCCAATTTAAACCGTTTTGACCTTCAATCATAATAGCAACTTCAATCATATAACCTTGATTCCTTTACACCTGCATTTGGTAAGATTATTGTTTTTCACCTGGCACATCCTGTTTGGAGTGGTATGGTACCAGAGCTGAGAGACCTTGAAGAAAGATGGATATTTGAATGAGCAGCAGCCATATAATGATGATCGTAACAACCCAGGTTATGGTACTCATCCACGTGGGAAGACTGTTTTTTACCGCATCAACCCAGGAAATTAGCGAAGTTAGTTGGGTGCGGTAATCCGCGATCGTTACTTGAGCTTGCTCCATATTGTTTGTTATCGAAGTAATGTTTTGATCTAGCGTAGAAATCTGCACTGTGAACACCTGCAGATTCAAATAAGTGGCATTCAAGTTCGATTGAAAGTTTTGCAGTACCTCTGGTAAAGGGTCTAAACTGGAGGATACATCGCCAAGGGCAATGTTCAATGGTACCTCAGGGTTATAGTCGATCCCAATCAGGGGAATACGTGACATGGTAGTAAGGATATTATCGATCACTTTAGCGCTGGCTTGAGCAGAATCTAAAGCAGCCTGAGTGTTGGTGATGGTAGATATTAAATTATCCCCCACGAATGTACCAGCGTCACTAATAAATAGATTAGTACTTTGAATGGTTTGTGAAAGTGCATTAGTAATATCATCGAGGTAGAGTGTGCTGGTGTATACGTTTTTTACCACCTGATTAATCACGATCAATGCATCATCTGTGGTGTGCAGTACACCAGAAAACTGATCAAACTCTATTTGCAGCTTATCAGAGACAGGTTGATGGTACCGCCAAACTTGAACCAGTAAAAAGAGGCTCAGGAGGATGCCAAGGGCGGTAAAGCACACGATCACTACAGAAAGCGTTTTTCTCAATCCACCACTCATAGCTTAGCTTCCAGAAAAAATCCATAATTCCGTTAATTAATGAGTCCACTGCAAAAACGACTGGACAAAACTTATCCTAATTATACCCTCCTCAAACGGCGAAAAGTTTAATATAATCAAGGGAAATCGCTGATCGAGGGCAAAAACATGTTCAAAGAT
>JBAQFX010000041.1:0-22949 GCA_049287485.1 Anaerolineales bacterium | reverse complement strand
CTCAATTTCCAAATCAGCTTGGATTGATCCCCTGACCGGCTTAGTCCAATTGCGGATTATGCGGCGGCTACGCCCTATTCTGTTGAGTAGTTTTACGTCGCCGCGCCGCACCAATCCTTAAATCAATGTATATCCTCCTCCGTGCTTGTCAAGATGTTGTGAGACATCTGGAGGGCGATTTTGACTTCTGTCACTGTATGTCCCAAATCTTCCCCCATGTCACAAGTGTTAACTTCTATACCTTGTTCACTGCTCCAAAAGCATTGACTGGTGTCAACGCGGAAACTATTCAGGGACGAAAACAGCGGCTCGTAATCCGGGCAGGACCTTACCCAGAATACGCATGTAGCAGTCATATCTACACCCATTCCTGGCTATTAAGGCCATCCGATCGAATCAATCTTTCAAGTCCTGACAACAATCCCCTCGAGAACGACATCGTTGATCATGGCAGCCTCCACCGACGAGTGGTTAAAATGAATTGGCCGGAACAATTCTCCAGCAGGAGTATCCCGGCCAACGTGTAAGTAGCGTTTGATTACGCCTTGCAGATCGTGAATGTGATGCCTGAGCCCGGTAGAGACCGTGTTTCGTTGCCCAGGCTATGGTTATCATACAAGATTACGGCTTCAAAGGCGATAGGCAGATGTCCCGTTGTAGGAGGGACAATTGTCCCGATATTCCAAATTTTTGTAACATTCCGAAAATTACCTATGCTATCCTTGTATAACCGATAGAGGTTCGTTTGTATCTCAACTCATCGATAGAATAAAGGAAGGACAATTACAAGAGCGGGATGAAGCTGAACCTAATAGATCACCAGCGTAATGGCTGACATCGGGAAAGCCAAGTTGTTTAGAATAAGTGCTAGAACTTTCGGGACTCGAGTCCTCGACCTCTTCAGTGCGATAGATGAGCATGTAGAGGAAAAGGGGAAAAAAGTTGTCTATTACGTCTATTTTGTTCCAAAATCACCATACTGTTCTAGCATTTCTGTTCCCAAATTGTTTCCGAATTGTACATGCAATGTACCCGATATGCGTCGGTATGAAGCAAGGAATGGCGATCCAAAGCCCTGTCCTGAGGGGGAGATAACATTCATAAGCTGGTTTGTGCAGCTCATTACATGGTAAGTTAGCAAGCCATCGGAACTGAAGGTACTGATAATATATACACCTGACTGTCTTCTATTACCGACAGCTAATGAAGAAATTAGACTGTTTTGACAATCAGGGGAAATAATTATTTCTAATGTATGAATTGACGTAATAACCAATAAATACCTGCAGACATAACAGCAGAGGCAGGTATGGTCAACAGCCAGGCAGTGCCAATTTCTTGCGCCACTCCCCAGCGGACCTTATTCAGACGTTCGGCTGTGCCGACACCCATGATGGATGAGCTTACCACCTGAGTAGTACTCACTGGACCTCCGAACAATGAGGCACTGATGATAACGATTGCAGATGCCAATTGGGAAGCGAAGCCATCCACAGGACGGATTTTATAGAACTTGCCACCCACAGTACGAATGAGGCGCATCCCACCCAGGCCCGTACCGAGCGCGAGGGCTGCAGAACAAATCAGAATAGTCCAGAGGGGGACAATAAAGACATGTAAATATCCTTCGATCATCAGCGCCAGGGTGATAATACCTATCGATTTTGCGCTATCGTTGGCACCCTGGCCCAGTGCAAGTGCAACCACGCTGATCAGCTGGCTGCGTCTGAAAATATTATTTATCCTGGGGGTGGCATCCCAACTCAGCAACAATATCAGGGTTAGGAGGACCATGCCAAATAAGAAACCGATCACTGGAGATATCAACAACCAAATCAGGATAGTCATGAGGCCATGCACCTGGATCGCCTGCCAACCTGCAGCCACGAGGACCGAGCCAACAAATCCCCCCACAAGGGAATGCGAATAACTGCTTGGTATGCGTAAATACCAGGTAAACAGGATCCAGAGAATAGCGCTGACCAGCGTTGCCAGAATGACCTGAATATTGATTGCATCAGGCGAGACGACATTACGCCCAATTGTTTTTGCCACCTTCACTCCAAAAACCACTGGGCCCAAAAACTCAGCTATTGAAGTAATAGTCAAAGCAGTGCGTGGTGAATATGCCCGCGAAGAGATCATCGTGGCAATGTTGCTTGAATCGTGAATACCGACCAAGAAACTGGCAACGAGTGCGAGGCCAATTACGATAAAAATGATGAGAGACATTGATCTTCTTGTTGCTCTTCTGCTATGTTATCTCGACGACAATATCAGCAATCGTATTGGCGGCTTCATTGCCACGGCTTCAGTAATAATTAGTTGATTGTAAACCTTACATATCTAAAGGTATTTTGAGTAACTGCTTGATATACTTATTACGCATAAAAAGGTCAGCCGCAGGTTTGGATTATACACCTTCAACTCTGTTTTCAAGCGCCTTGGGTTGCTGGGCATGATCATTGGTAATAGCTGGATATTATTCCAGACAACAGACCGCCAAGAAGACCTCATTGGCTGCATCTCGAAGCAAGCAGACCATTGTCTGCATATAATCCGTTAGCGCCACTTTCGGGATCTCCAACTTGCTCACAATGCTGTAGGCTAATCCAACACGTCGTCGATCATGCTTGATCTGAATCACTGTGGCTGAATCTGGTTGCATACGGTTGCCCACGGCAAGAAGAAGGAAAAGCATTCTGCATCCCTACCCAAAGGAGGAGATAAGAAGCAATAAACCATTTTCAGAAAGTAGTTTTGATTAGAGTAGCTCGAACGCTCATCCAACTGATTGAGAATTTTAGAACATTAAGTCTATATCCTACATGTGGTGGTTGGTTTATCCAACATGTCTGTTATTTCCATGCAGTGTTAACTGAATTACACCAGAATTGCACCACATATGAAGCAAGGAAAGGCAATCCGTAATCCTATCCAAATGGGGATTTGATGCAAATGATGTCCTTGAAAAACATCGCCTTCACTTTTCTCTTTCGTTTCCCTGATCAAGAAACCTGTCCTGGATGTTTCACGCATCCATAGTATTTCTTAGGAATTACTTGTGGGTTAATGAGATTTTTTTATGTATTCTGAATGGACGTAATAGTTGCACCTTAACGGGATAGGCTTATCCGTTTTTGATTAACCGCAAACTGAGATGTTACAAAAGCTCTCCCAGTGCGGCCAATATTTTAATTCCTACCAACCGGCAAGAACTCATCCCGGACCTCACGGTAGATTACGGTGAAATCTTTGTAGATTACCATCGCCACACCACTCAGTATAAGAACCAAACCAAGAATCGTCAATGTAGTGTGCCAAACGTTGGCATAGTTGATCCCGCCTATGGTATGGGTAGGAGCTATCAGGAATTGGATGGTCAGGGCCAGCAGGCCAGTGACGCTCAGGGCGATGGCAGCCGCCTGTTTCCCGGTCTTCGTTTCGCCTTTGGGTTTCTCGTAGTCTACACCCTGCCAGACGCCGGGGATGCGGAAGAGCAAGAAGATGATGAGGGTCAGGACGTTGGTGTAAAGCACACCATCCACAGGCATGGAACTACCGCGCAATGCACGCGAAGCGAATAGATGGACAGCGTTCAATGCCGTCCCTAGGACAAGCGCGATCAGGGCATAGCGATAGGCATTTTTGGTCCCCTTGACGAGCAGAACGACGGCGCGTACGCCCATGATCCCGGCTGCAACCCCGACCAGGACAAACAAAATCCATAACCACTGGAAGGGGGCGATGCCGGCGAATTTGCCATCCCAGCCGGTCGGATTGAGTGCTACGCAGATTGTCCCTGCACCGCCCATCAGGGTGAAGGCTGCTGTCAGACTCATGAAGACAATCCCTACTATGCGTAACAGTTTAGCCCACCACATGTTTCTCGACATTTTCCTCTCCTTTCCCAAATGCGGATAAAAGCACTGTCCAAGCGGAGCACAATGATTGGACAGTAAATGCCTATATACGGGTGGTGCGGAACACCTGGAAATAGTACTGGAAGCTGGAGGCAAACAGGCTGACACCCAGCCCAAGATACAGGATCGCCAAGTCGGGTTTGGGGATGGGGGAATAGCGACGCAGGTAGATTCCCATGGCCACCATCACCAGCACCAGCGGGTAACTGGTCCATTTCTGGAAGGCGAACAGGCACACCCGTTCCTTGGGAATGGCGATGATGCGCTGGACGTTATTCGCAGCCAGTTTTGAAAAACCGAAGAAATAGATAGCCGCAGCCAATAAGAGACCTGCCAAGATCAGAAGCAGTACCGCCCATGAATGGACCTGGCCTAACCAGGCGGCAGCAAAGGCGGTCAGCATGATGCCCACACCAGACCACATGATCCCGGCAGTGAGATGCAGCCATATTTTCTTCGTTGCAGGCATCCACTTCGTAGTTTGTTCCACAGCGTTAGCTCACAGGATGAGATCTCAAACTGCTGAAAAACCGAGCACAAAGGCGGCGGTTGTTAATAAAAGCAGCCCAGGCAGGATTTTCAAGATTGTTCTTCGGGAGAGGATGGGTTTACCAGCTTTCAGAAAAGACAGCAGCAGCCCACCAACACCGATCAGCGCCCCACCCAATCCCACCAGGGCGAAGCCGGGTGCAGCATGGTTATTGACTGCCATAATGATTGGCAGCAGGAAGATCGTCATACCAGCGATACCGTGAACACTAGCCAGCACGATGAACGGCATCTTGTTCTTCATTGGTACAAAGCGGGTGATGACGATTGCCATAAACCCGAGGATGGCAAAAAACAAGTAAAGGGTCCGGTATGCAGCGATGTGTTCCCAAACCAGCCCCAGCGAGAGACTGAGCGGGATGATGGTCGAGATAATGACAACAGCTGGGCTGTCCAGCGCATCGAATCCGAGGATGATGAGCAGCAATCCAGCCACGAGCAGGACACCGAAGCCTATGGTGTAGGCGACGATGGGCAAGGTGCTTAGGTGGTCAATGCCCACAGCGATCTGCCAGGCAGCCAACAACCCGGTGGCGAGCAGGAGCATGCGGTCCAGGATAGACATTTTCATATCTGCTCTGTGCTTTCTTTTTCGAGGACTTCGGCCAGCGCCAGGTATTTTTCACGCACGCCCTCGCCGGTCTCCTCATCTTCAATGCGTTCAAAGTCAGCGGAAACTTTCTCCTGCCTGTCAAGCGGGATGATGAGGTCTGCCATCGGGAAAAGGAAGTTATCTTCCTTGTGGATATGTTGGCGCAGCAAGGCGACATACCCCAGCGCGTTGTGCACAACAATAGGTCGTGCTGAAAGGTCGCCTTTCCCCCACTTTTCCGCGGCATCCTTCATTGAGCGCATGAACAGACGGCTCTGCTTATGTTCAGCCAACATCACGCCAATCGGACCGCCTTGCACTGGTACGCCGGATTCGCTCATGGCGATAAAGAAGACGCCTTCCTCCTTGTGATGGTGGCATCCATCGGCGAAATTCTTGATGAAATGCGCTGCATTGATAAAAAAGCTCGGGCGCATCTCTTCCCCCCGCACGACACGTTCAGCACCAACCTGCAGTGCAGAAAGAACGCGTTCGATGACACGGTGTTCGTCCATTAGAATTTGTGTGGCTTGCATTATATCTCCTAGATGGATAACAGGATCATCGCACTGAGCATAAACAATGAAGCATACTTGAACAAGCTGTAATTGACCCGTTCAGAGGGGCGGAATACAGAGGCTGCAGCCAGGAGCATCAGCCCAGCGCTCAGGACTGCCAGCAGCCGGAAGAAACCCCACTGCATGCCGATCAGGATGCCGGCCGCGCTGATGGACAGAGCAGCGATGACACTGGAGACGGCGATGGTGGCACGTGTGGTGTAGAATCCATATGTCGAAGGGAAGGTCGGGATTCTGGCGGCCAGGTAGTCGTCATGGTAGCGTATGGCAAAGGTCAAAATGTGGGTGGGGATCCAGAACAGTACTGCCAATGCTAGTAATATGCCGATGCCGTCAATGTGTCCGGTTCCAAAGGCGCGCCCGGCCAAGATGGGCATGCCGCCCGAGATCCCGCCCCATACAATACTCCAGCAGGTGCGCCGTTTGAGCCAGACTGTATAAACCACCGCGTCGAAGAAAAGCCCGGCAAAAACGATCAGCCCGTAAAGTGGAGACATTGTGACCGCCATCCCAATGCCCATCAAAGATAGCACCAGTCCAATACGCAGAGCCTCGGTAGGAGTGATGCGTCCATCCGCCAGCGGGCGGTGGTGGGTACGGTTCATCACCGCGTCGATATCACGGTCGTACCACATGTTAATGACGGTGCTTCCAGCGATCGCCAGAAAGAGACTCACAGCCAGACCGAGGAAATCATACCAGTGCATAACCGGGCAGCGAGCGCTCATAAACCCAGCCAAGCCTGTGGAGAGTAATAATCCGGTCTGGAGGGATTTGGTGAGAGACCAGTAGAGACGAAGTTTGGCGAGGATAGTTTTCAAGTATTACTCCTTACGGTCAGAGATAAGGGAATAGAGATTAATAATTGTGGAAAATTTGCTGCTCTCTGTTCTCTGCTCTCACGGATTTCTCACGCACCTGAATCCCACCCCTGGGCTGTAGTAGGTGGGTATAGCGCTGTTGTGAACCCAGACGCGCAAGTCCATATCGTAGGTATCCTTTGAGCCTCCTCGCATAAATCGGTCGCTGAATCCGTTAGTGATATTGCCAACCCACTGCCAGACATTGCCTGCCATATCGTACAGGCCATAAGGGCTGGCAGAATCGAGTGTGGTGTACCCCCCATAGGTTTGTCCATTGTAGAAGCCGACCGGTGTGGTGCGTGAACCAAAGGAACTCATATCTTCATACGTGTCGCGGCTGGCATAGAAGTTGGCATTATTGCGGGCGATCTCGTAGCCCCACGGGAAAGGACGATTATCCGCGGACCCGCGAGCCGCCTTCTCCCATTCGAGCTCTGTCGGCAATCGCCAACCATAATACTGGCAATATCCCCACGCTCCAAACCAGGAGACGTTGGTCATCGGATGGTTTTCATAACCGGTGATGGGTGAAAATGCCGTCCCATCAAATGAGAAGCGGGAGGACGGGTCTTTCAACGGGACAAAGATATAATTTCTGGCAGTGATCTTGACTTCATGTTTAACCTCGTGGTACACATCTCCAGGATAGAAACCGGTAATCATGTCGTCTTCCACTTTGAGCGTGCCTTCTACAAGAGCTGCGTTAAGGAAGCCCACGTACTGCGACACGGTCACATCGGTTACCATGATCGCATAGTTGTAGTCAATTGAGGCAGGGTGGTCGAACTGACCCTCTAGGAAGGATCCAGCCGGAATGACGGCCCATGCGTCTTGATCTACGCCTGTAGTGAAGATTGGGACGGGGGCGTTCAAGTTTACGGGGGCACAGGAGACCAAAATGGCGGTGAGAAGTAACACAGTCTGGATTGCGCGCTTCATTTTTTCACCTCCTCGGAAAGTTCGTGCTCCACCTCGTCCGTCCAACGTCCTTTCTTTCTGAATAGGTCCAACAGGCGCCATACCATGACCACCGCCAGGAGCATCAACAGTAGGCCGAGCCCGAAGTCCATTAACAGCATAAGCGTGTTAACCAGCGGCTGCTGGGTTGCCTCGGAGATGAACAGCCGTTTCATTTCAAAGATCGTGACAGCAGCCAGGGCAATGTCGGACAGGGTGATGATAGACCAGCCGTAGAAATTACGAAGCTTGCCTTTAAGTCCAAGCATGTCGCCGTAATAGAGCAGGATAATGGTGGCGATGATGGCTGAAAGGGCGTGCCAGTGACCGGTCAGTTCGATGCGCTCTTCATGGGCAGGCCAGACACGGAAGATCTCATCCAGGCGCACAGCCATGAAAATTCCTACGAAACTGGTGGTGAAATTCATGAAAAGCATCTGCCACAACGGACCGAAGCGCAGCGGATCACGCACGAGAGCGCTCATTTTCTGTCCGAAGTTGGGTTTGTCGATTTGGGCTGTCCCCTCGCGGATCAGTTTGCCCCATTCCCAGATCAGCAGCAGCAGCGCTGCCAGCATGGACGGTGTCGCACCAACGTAGATGATCATATGAGCGATTGGTTCCAGCGGGGTGGCCACACCCCACACACCCAGGTTGAGCACGATTGTGCCCAAGATCATCAACGGCATGGCAATCTTGTGCAGGATGCCCTTGAAGTTGAGCCAGCGGCCAATGATCAGGGTGATCATGATCGCGATCAAAGCCAGCATGATGTGCAGGTGGCCAATGATCGAGTATTGCATAACAGTCTTTTCTGGCAGCCGGATGATGTCCTGTGCCATGAAGGTCTCAAATCCATTGCCGTAGAATGAGCCGGGGATGGCTCCAAACAGGGCGGAAATGACCGTGGTGAGGGCAGTTGCAAAGAAGGCTATGCGCTCCACATCCACACCCTTTTTAGTGCGGGCATAGGTTTTGTCGGGCTGGTAGTATTCCTTGTTCCATGGCCAGAGGGCAATTACCAGTAGCACGCCAGCGAAGAAGATGAGACTCAAACCGCTGATGTAGAGTCCGTGGAGCGCCCAATTATGGCCCCAGTAAGCAAATCCCATACCAAAGATCATGGCAAGAATGTAACCGACGGTGATGAGCACGCGCACGGCCTGCTTGTAGAACTCTTTCATCATCAGCAGGCTTGTGATCATGTAGGTTTCGATGGCGACCACAGCCATGGCGATGGAATGATACAGGATGATGATGCGGCCTTCGCGCTCAGCTTGGACGATGTCCATTTTCAGGGTGCGGATCACGAAATCGCGTACGCCCAGCTCAGCTAGCGGACCGGAAAGCATGCCAAAGATGGCGGTCTCCAAGGCGATCATGGCGATCGCAACCAGGATCAGACCTTTGGTGGATTTGAACAGGTAATTGAAGCGATCTTTGATGAACTGCATAGGCAACTCCCTAGGCGCAGGTCGCGATCCCGGCGCGGCTTGCCCCTTGTTAATTTCTAATATTTATAATACTACCTGCACCTGAAGGCAGAGATCAGCCTTTGATATCCTTTACAAAGCCATACGTGAAGGCGAGGGTCATCAGGAGCAGGAGCGGGGTCAGAATGAGCATGACGAAGGATGGGCTGAAGAACAGCAGCTGTGCACCCATCGAAATGAACGCCAGGGCGATGCCGCCCAGCCCGATCAACACGCCGCCAATGCCAACCCACCAAAAGCCCTTGGGAGCTTTTTTGGAGAAGAACGGGCCGATGAAGATGACCAGTCCGGCTACGCCGTGAAAGAGTGGGACAGAGATTTTCCTGACGATGTCGATTCCAAAGGTAGCCGAGATCGCGATTGCCAGGAAACCCACCAACGCAAACCACTTGAAGGCTTTCTTCCACTGCGGGAAGTACTCTTCGACGATGCCCATCGAGATGCCAAGTGGGATGAGCGAGGCCACCGTAAGCACATAGGGCGAGGCCAGGATGCCCAGTCCCAGGAAGATGAGCAGCAGACCGGAGACCAGCAGGACGAGAAACCCCATGGCATAATACAAGTCATAGAGCTTCATATCCTTGCTCCAGCGGGTGTAGAACCGCCAGAGCAGATATATGGCCGTGAGGCCGGTCAACAGAAGGAACAGGTTATCGAACGTGAACAGGTTCATGTGCATTCTCCTTTTCAAGGCAAGAAAATATCGGCGGCTTTTTCAAGAGTCTTCCAACCGTTATGTGAATTATCGCACATTATTACATAGCATTCTGTGATGTATATCACATAACATGAAGCCAGTAATTACTCAATAGCCGCGATTTTCCTCAATTTCTTCAGGTCAAGAATGCGAACCTTTCCCCGGTGTAATTCGACGGTTTCATCATGCTCTAATTGTTTCAGACTGCGGGAGACACTCTCGCGCGAAGCCCCGACCAACCCTGCCAATTCCTGTTGGATCATACTCACCTCAATGGGGTTATTCTCATCGGCGCGCTGGTGGCGAACTTCATCGAGCAACGTGATAGCCAGCCGTTCTCTGATATTGCGGAATGCAAATGTCTCCAGGCGGTTCAACAGATAGCGCACCTCTGCCAGGCAGTCTCCCTGGACAGTGGAAAGCAATTGTGGGCATTCGCGGCACAAGGCATGGAACGTATCGCGCTCCACCCAGAGCACAGTCGCCTCAGTCATAGCAATTGCGGTCCCCAAGTGTGCCTTGCCATCGAGAACCGGTACAGGGCAGAAGTATTCCCCGGCCTGGCGCACGCACAGAATGCTCTCATAGCCATCCGGCGTTACTCGTGCAACTTTCACTCGTCCGCGCATCACGGCGTAGATGGCTGTGGCTGGTGTGCCTTGGTGAAAAACCGGTTCGCCAGACTCGAAGGTGTGAACGTGCATTGCACTGCGAAGTTTAGCTTGTATTTCTTCTGGAAGGTGGGCAAACAGTCGTTGCGTATCCATGATGGTTAGAGTACATTCGCACCGGGTGCGTATCTGTTGAGATTCTATGATTTTGTGGTGCTGCCTGTCAATCAGATATCAACTTGCAAATAGCGGGGACAACCCCACGATGCTGGCACGCAGCAAAGATCGGGAGAGAGGTGAGCATTGATTACTTCGATGCTGACCCAGCAGTTGGCTGTGCGAAATCAGCGCCGGTGAGCCGCTGCCAGAGATTCGGCCAGGTAAGGATGACGAGAAGTGCAAGGCAGGCGATCGGTCCCAGGGAAAACAGGGAGAAACGCCCCAGACCTTCCGCTGTGACGATTGCCAGCGGGATGCCCACCACGAGTTCTGTTACCGCGGCGATCAGCCCGACCATCCTCATCCACTCCTTCCCATTTTTGATAATGATCCCGACTGTCACCACAGCCCACCCGAGCATTGCCACCCAGTGCAAGCGTTCCACAAGGAAGAAGATCGGCGCCCCTATGGTAACCATGCGGCTGGTGCTGGCAACTCCGTTCATCCAGCAGAAGATGTAGGCAACCCCGGTCAGTAATGCCAGCAGGGTCTTGCTCCAGGAGATGTCTCCGACCATTCTCAAGAACAGGAAATAGAGCAGCACATAAGGCCAGAACAGCATGAAATAGACCGGGGGCAGTCCGGCAGCCATGTAGGGCACGTTGATGAACCAGGCTCCCAACAGCGCCAGTACAAGCGCCACCACGCTCAGCAAGAACGCCCAGTTCTTTTTGGTAAAGAACCCGTAGGCGCTAACCGCAAACAGAACCCCACCGAAGATGCCAAGATCAGCCATTAAGGGATGGATGTACTTTAGCAGGATCTCGCATCCCGGCTCGGCGGTTGGCGTGTGCATTCCGATCTGGTACCAATGCATGAACAAGAGCATGTGCCCGATAATGCCCAACAGGCTGGCAATGATTGCTAGGATGCCTCCAAGCAGATTCTTGTTTTTCATTATTCTCCTCCTTATTGATTATGGATATGGTCCGGTAGTTTCACCGGTGTGACACGAGCAGCCGTTGTAATAGGTTGAGTTGTTGTGATAAGCCACGTAAACGACGGTGCCCGGTTCGATGGTGAGATTGCAATTCTTCAGGAAGGTGGGCTGATCCTCCCATTGGTAAACCTGGATATTACAGGTGACGTACACGGTCCCGCTCCAGGTATCATTGCATAGAGGTCCCTCGATGACTTTGTCTACTTGGATGGTTTTACCTCCGATATCGATCGGGATGGGTGAAGAGTTTGTTTCGGGGATAGGTGTGGGCAGCGCCTCCGGCGGGACAGTCAAATAGAGACGTGTACCGACAGCTGTCGGGCAAGTGGGGACTTGAGCGCCGCATGCTGACAGGAACGATACAGTTATGATCATGGGGATGAAAAGTGATCTTTTCATTGTCTGCTCAATTTTGAATATTGGTGAGTTGATGTGTGTTTAAGCATGAAGGTCCAGACTATTATTGTTATCGCCAGATGGTGCATCTTCCTCTATTCACTGGTTTTTTCTTTGCTGAATGATCAACAAGACCAAGATGATTATCCAGATGATCAGGCGGACTGTCATCGCCATGATGCTGTCAGGTGCAACCAGACTGTGATAAGCTGTTTGCAGGATGATCATCACAATGGCGTGCAGGCCAAAGGTCGTAATGGCAGCAGGCAAGGCCAGGCGGTTGTTCTTCCAGATTACAATCGATGTAAAAAACGCCGATGAGAGTCCAACGATAAAGTTGTAGATCGGAAGCCAGTCGATTACGTAGTAATCGGGAAGGATGCCCAGTAGGACTTTCCCACCCGCAATGACTGCCATTATGCCAATGATAAAAGCCAGGATAGA
Organism: Anaerolineales bacterium; assembly: GCA_049287485.1. GTDB lineage: Bacteria > Chloroflexota > Anaerolineae > Anaerolineales > UBA4823 > FEB-25. The sequence continues at coordinate 10,687 of JBAQFX010000041.1, read as the reverse complement.
TGCGATCATGTTCAAAAAGGATTTCTTTCTCACAACTCATCTCTCCTTTGATTATTCATTCCCCGTTATAGAGGCAGCCATTCTCTTCTTTCTTTGACCCCTAACGATATAAGGGAGCAGATATAAATATGCCCCGCTCAGTGCCATAATTAGCATCAAAATGGACGGGATCTTGTCCAGTCGTTCCCAGACTGCCACAGTTTTTGAGTCGCTAACCAGTTTGATGACTACTGCCGCGGGGATGGCTAGAGCGGTTGGAACTGCGATCCAACGGTGGAATTTACGCAGCCATTTGCTCAAATATTTTGTCATTCTATGCATTCCTTTTCATTATTATTTACCATGTAGATCCAGATTAACCGATCGCGCTGGTCGAGGTGCGCCAGGTGCCTCGATGCGGTTGACCACGCCGCGCACCCCTGGCAGGCTCCCGGCCAATTCCGCTGCCAGCAGGCGTGTCTCCAGTGTTTCTACCTCGCCTGCCAGGTGGACGATCCCGTTCAAAACGCCCACGCGCAGGTTGGCAGATTTGGTTCGCCTGTCGGCGGCGAAGCGTGCCAGGATGGTTTTATACAAGCACTCGTCAGAGGTGGGATCTGATTTATCGCTCATTCCAGCTCGTCGAATCAAGCAGGCCAGTCTGTATATAGTTTACCGACTGGCCTGCTTCTCGTATACGATATTTGTCGTGCGGCTGTCTATAAATTCCCGCGTTCTGCCAACCCTTTTGCGTCCAGCACAAGGATCTCATGCTTTTCCACCTTGAGCAACCCCTCCAATTCGAGTGTTTTTAAGGTGCGGCTGAGCACATCCCTGACTGTGCCCAGTCGCACAGCCATTTCGTCGAAAGTCGTCCAGGTGCGGCGCGGCACGACCAATCGGCCATCCACGTCCTCGGCGTGTTGCAGGAGCGTATTGGCCAGGCGTGCCTCCACGCTTCGCAATGACAGGTCCTCGACCAGTTCGATATAGTGAAGCACGCGCCTCCCAAGTTTGCAGATGACTGCCAGCGCAAGTTCGGGATATTGCTTTACGAGCGTCATCAATGTAGCAGATGGGATAAGCCATGCGTCCACAGCTTCCAGGGCTGTGGTTGTACCAGGGTAGGCCGTGTCGGTAAAGACCGCGATATCGCCGAAAATCTCCACCGGTCTAAGGAAGAGCATAGCCTGTTCGCGCCCATCGCGGGACATGCGGGTTGCCTTGACCCAACCATGTTCCAGGATATAGACAAACTCAGCCGGCTCGCCTTCCAGGTAGATTACCTGTCCCGTATGGAAGTGACGCAGCGTGGCCGCAATAGCCACAGCATCCTGAACCTCGGCTGGAAGGTTATTGAAGTGGGGCATCTGTGCCATGATCGCTTTGAGCCGCGCTTCTTGTTTGGATGGGGTGGGCGGGCTAGAAGTCAATGGATTCCTCCTGGGAGATGTTTTTACTTATATTTTACTCCCCTAGTGCCTGTTTTCAACTTTCAACGCAGGAACGGTCATTCCACCCTTACAAAAAGGAGGATCCTCCGCTTTCCGCTTCGTCTTTAATGTAACCAGCTTTCTATTCGCTTACCAGTGCTGACTTGAACTTGGTGAAAAGCAGAACGTACAGCAGGCTAATGATCACCGGCAGCCCGTACGTTTAATTCCACTAAGTCGAATCGGTCATGGTCAGGCGGATGATCTGCATGGTGACATCTATTGCCACCCGCGAGGTCACCGATACCTGCGCTAGCCACCAGCCGGAGAATATACGGGCAGCCAGCTGGTAGATTAAGATCAAAGGCAGGACGACACATATCCACTGAACGGGTTGCGACCAGGATAGCGCCCACAACCCTAATCCGTTGTACACTAGTTTCTCAAGGCGTGTTAAAAGCGTGTGTAGATTGCTGATCCCGACGATGAAATTGTGCGTGGCCAGCATCCCGGCTTGGCACTGTCCCTGATGTGGTCAACTGCATTATGGGTATCCTGGTGGAGGATGGATTAATCTGCGTCGAGCGGTAAAGGATTCAACTCCTGGACCACATACGGCTGGAGGAATTAGCGATTCTGGAAGAATAAAACGATAAATCCGACAAAAGAATTATAATGCAGAGGAGGGGAGATGTATTCTCTTTGTGTAACTTGAACCTTTTTTTACCAGAGGAGGAACTATGGACAAGCAAGTTTATATGCAAAGGTTGGCAAAGTGCGGCGAGCATATGAGCCACCTGGGCATTGACGTGCTCTTGCTGACCAAGCCATCCAATATATTCTATCTGACCGGCGACGGCCGGTTATGCGTTTTTGCCATGATCACCAAGGATGGCAAAGTAGCGCTTGGCGTACCCGTCACCGACATCGAAGACGTGAAGGCGCGGGCCTATCATGACATGATCGTCGGCTTCGACGATGAAGTGGGCATGATCCATTCCATTGCCCACTACTTCAAATTCTTCGGTGTCAAAGAGGGAACGGTTGGGTTGGAGTATACCTTCCTGACCCAGTCCATGATGGGCATGTTGACTCACCCACACGCCAAACCAGAGGGGGTCGTTCCGAAGGACTGTACGCATATCCTGTCTGAAATGCGCATGGTGAAAGAACCTGGGGAAATCGAGCGCATCCATGCCGCTGCCCTAGTTGCCGCGATCGGCATGGGCGCAGCGGTCAAGGCTGTCAAGCCGGGCGTGACTGAGAGCCAGGTTGCTGCTGAGGCTGAATACGCCATGCGCCAGGCCGGAGCAGAGGAGTTCTGGCGATCCTATGTCTGCTCGGGGTCGCGCACGAGCATTGCGCACGGATTACCAACGACCCGCAAGGTCGAGAAGAACGACCTGGTAATGATTGACATCCATCCAATTGTGAATAATTACAGCGCGGATATTTGCCGAACGGTCTGTGCAGGGACGCCGACCCCTGAGCAGTATAAGGCTTTCGACCTGTATCTCGAAGCTCAGCAAAGTACGATCAAGATGATCAAAGCCGGCGTTGGCATGGTTGATCTGGAAGGGCATCTGCATCAGGTCATGAAGGATGGCGGTCATGGAAATCATATCTTCGGCCCACCCATTCACGGCGTTGGGATTGAATTCGAGGAAGCGCCGCTGCCGTCCGGACACGCATTCTTCCATGGCGAAAAAGCACCGCCGCCTTTGGCTGAGAATATGGTCATTGCGGTGGGCAATTGCGGTTTATATGCTGGCCCATGGGGAGTGCGCGTTGAAGACACAAATTGGGTCAAAGAGGACGGATATAAAACGCTGACAGATTATCCGCGTTCGTTGATTCCCTAAGGAGGTGCTGAGATGGAGAAAAAACCAACAGACGTGCTTGAGGATGAGCACCGCTACATTCTAAAGGTGATTGGTGCCATGTCCGTGCTGGCTGAAACATTGGAAAAGGGCGAGCAGGTAGATCCAGAAACGTTCATGAACATAGTGGAATTCATGCGTATCTTCGCCGACAAGTGTCATCACGGTAAAGAGGAAGCTCTGTTATTCCCTCTCCTGGAAAAAAGAGGTGTACCTCCTCACGGCTGTCCGATAGGGGTATTGGTCCACGACCACCAGACAGGGCGGACGCTCGTCACAGGACTGGCCGAGGCTGCAGAAGGTTTTCAAAAGGGGGATCCTACCGCAAGAGATGCTCTTATGAAAAATATACGCGGTATAACGGATCTTTATCCGGGCCATATCTGGAGAGAGGACTACCTTGCATTCCCGATGTCTAATAAAGTTTTGAATGCGGATGACCAAAAGAGTTTGAGTGAAGAATTCGAAAAAGTTGATGAAATTATCGGTAGAGATGTTTATCAGCGATTGATACACCTGGCTGATGATCTTGAATAAATTCATTGAGGAGATTGACTATGTTCGTGAACATCATCCACTTTCCGCCCATCAAAGCCAGCAAGGATGCTGAATTCCGGGCATGGTTCGCCTGGTCGAACGAGCAGTATGCCAAGCACAAGGGCTATATTTGCCGCAATCTCCTAAAGCCACGCAAGGGTGGGAACTACGTTAGTGTCATGGAACACGAAAGCTACGAAACTTTCATGGCCATGCACACCAGTTCCACTCAGGCCGAAGCCCATAAACGGGTAGAGCCATTGTTTGACGGTAATCTATCCCCAGAATTTTTCGATGTCATCGTGAAGTGAGTCTTGATCGTCAGTTAGCGGGACGATCTATGGAAAAGTATTACGATATCCGAGGTCTGCAGCTTTCATTGGGCGGCTACAGTCTGCTCGTGTTCATTAATTGGGCATGATGGGACTACCTATTTCAATAAACCGCCATACGCTTGATTTTTCCTAAATGCCATTGTATATTAATATTTCCCCAAACTAGCACGTCTTCGGTTTTGTGAGTTTCATTGACAAATGAGCAGACAAGGAGGAAGAGATGGAGACAAAAGTACAAGAAAAAGAAGTGGATGATACACGTCAGCTCTCACCGTGGTGGCGAAATGGTGTCATCATAGTTATCATCATTGGCTTTTCGATCCTAATCGGGCTGACAGTCCGAGCCTACCGGGATGCGCCACCGGTTCCGGAACAGGTGGTGGACTCATCCGGCCAGGTAGTTTTCACTAGGGAGGATATCCGTGCCGGGCAGCAGGTTTTCCTCAAGTATGGCTTGATGGAAAACGGCACGATTTGGGGGCACGGCGCCTACCTGGGTCCCGATTTCTCAGCGACATACTTGCACGACCTGGGGCAAACAGCTGCCAACAGCATCGCGATGATGCGTAATGGCCAAAATTATAATGCGCTGGATGCTGCTGGTCAGGCGGCTGTGGAAGCTGAGGTAGCTATCCTGCTCAAGCAAAACCGTTATGATGTTCAGGCCGGAGTGCTGACATATTCGCAGGCGGAAGCTGACACCTTCCTTGCGCAACAAACCGTCTGGGCGGACTATTTCGCCAATCCAGGCATGGATGCAGGTTTGCAGGCAAACTTGATTCATGATCCTCAGGAAATCCATCAATTGACAGCCTTCTTCGCCTGGGCTACCTGGGCTTCGGTTGCCGACCGACCGGGACGGGAGTATTCATACACCAATAACTTCCCCTATGACCCATTGGTTGGCAACAAGCCCACCAGTGACGCCGTCCTATGGAGCGCCCTGAGTCTGATTGCTCTGTTGGGTGGTACGGCTGTAGTGCTGTTTGCTTTCGGGCGCTTCAACTTCCTGGGCTGGAAGGGGAAAAAGGAGCATATTCATCCCCAGATGCTCCCGGGTGGGGAGACTACCTCCAGCCAGAGAGGGACGATCAAGTATTTTCTGATCGTAGCAATCTTGTTGCTGGCGCAGGGTCTGGCGGGGGCTCTGATCGCTCATTACCGCGCTGATCCAACATCCTTCTATGGGTTGGATCTGTCGCGTCTCCTGCCGAGTAACATCACCCGTACCTGGCATCTGCAGACGGCACTCTTCTGGATTGCCACATCCTATATTGCCGGAGCCTTGTTCCTCGCCCCTGCAGTGGGAGGCAAAGAACCAAGGAAGCAATCATTGTGGGTGAATATATTGTTCAGCGCTCTGCTCTTGGTCGTGGGCGGCAGCCTGTTGGGGGAGTTTCTGGGGATCAACAACCAGATGGGGAAGCTTTGGTTCTGGCTCGGCAACCAGGGCTGGGAGTTCCTGGACCTGGGGCGCATCTGGCAGGTGCTGCTGGCTCTTGGCCTGGTAGTCTGGGTGATCCTGCTCATGCGAGCTATCGCGCCAGCGCGTAAGAACGAAGAACGGAAAGAAGTCGCCTCGTTATTCCTATACGCCGCTATAGCCATTCCGCTCTTTTACCTACCGGCCTTGTTCATCACGAGCACAACCAATTATACGATCGCGGATATTTGGCGGTTCTGGATCATCCATCTGTGGGTGGAAGGCTTCTTCGAACTCTTCGCGACCGTGATGGTAGCGATCATCTTTTACCTTTTGGGCATGGTAACCCACAAAACTGCTGTCCGGGTGGTCTACCTGGATGCCATTCTATTTCTGGCCAGCGGTATCGTAGGTACTGGCCACCATTGGTATTGGACAGGGCAATCCAACATCACCTTGGCATTGGCGGCCGTCTTCTCTGCCCTGGAAGTTGTACCGCTGACCTTGCTTACCCTGGATGCCTGGGATTTCATCAAACTTACCCGCGGAAAATGTGATATCTGTGGGCAGGAAATCTCCATCCCTCACAAGTGGACATTCTACTTCTTGATGGCGGTGGGTTTCTGGAACTTCATTGGGGCGGGAGTCTTTGGTTTCCTGATCAACACACCGATTGTGAGCTATTATGAAGCCGGCACCATGTTGACACCGAACCATGGACATGCAGCCCTGATGGGCGTCTTTGGGATGCTTGGGCTTGCCTTGATGATGTTTGCCATCCGCCAGGTGTTGGCAGACGAGCAGTGGAAGCGGGTGGAGAAATATATCCGCATCTCCTTCTGGGGCTTGAATATCGGCCTGGCGTTGATGGTCATTCTGTCCCTGTTCCCGGGCGGTGTGCTGCAATTACGGGATGTCCTGTTGAATGGTTACTGGCACGCCCGAAGCCCTGCTTACCTGACCGAGGGAATGAGCAAGCTCATTGAATGGGTTCGCCTGCCGGGTGACTTGGTGTTTGGCATCGTTGGGGTCCTCCCGGCGGTACTAGCGATTGGCTTAACTTATTGGTATATTCGGAAGAAACCTGTCACGTAAAGCCAATCTTTTAATCGTTTCCTGGCAGCAAAATTCTTTTTGCTACCAAGTCTCTGTTGAATTTTACCCAAATCTTAAAACCGCCCGTGGTTATTCGAGTGGACCTGGCGGGATTCGAACCCGCGACTTCTTCAGTGCGATAGAGGAGCAGATAGGGGAAAAGGGGGGAAAAGCCGTCTATTACGTCTAAAATGTTCCAAAATGACCATACAACTCGCTACTCTCCTTGCATGCTGTTTCAGTATATCTGTACCCGAATTGTTCCCGATCTTTACTCGCAGTATAAAGCAAGGAAAGGCGATCCATTGGCTGTCCGAATGGGGAGAAATCACTGCTGAATTCGTTGATATGTAAATTGGATCAGTCCATATCTAGGCAATTTCATATAAATTACCGCTAATAAACTATTACATGAACCAATGAGATGTGTTAAATGACTTAATTGCACTTCAGTGTTGAATCCAGGTTCTTGATATTATTTATTTTCAAAATCTGTCATTAACCTATTGCTGGTGCATCAATCATGATTTCTTCTAAGGCACTACGTTTTTCTTCATACTTTGGCTCTGTTAGCAGGGGACAGTCGGTTAAATTCCTTTGTGCGGCGATAAGTTTCAAAGCAAAGGTATAACAGGTTGGCTCACCACATTGCTTGCAGTTTGTTTGGGGTAGCAGTTTATATACTGCCATTGATGTAGGTCGCTGGCGGATAGTGATATCTGGAGTGATCTCACTGCGACGTTCCCAGGTATCATTGACAAGATTAATCAATCCTTTTAGTTCTTTTTCTGCGCTATCCCGATCCTCGACATTGCTTGTTGCAATCTCATAAGAATGGAAAGCAATATTATGACCGCCCTTCTTCCAGGTCAGGGCATTCGCAGACGGCAGATAAACTGCACCACGCAGTGTGGCATTAAGATAAGGAAGAATTTCTGAAATATCTACGAATAACCTGGCGCGGGCTGCGTATCGCTCAGATCCAGGATTGCAGGGTGGGGTGAAAACTTCGAGGTCATATTTTTCGATCAACATATTGAGCTCCTGTTGGTCATCAACAATCAAGTACAACGTTGCACCGTTGGTAGGGAAGCCAGCACTTGTATTCGGTGGTAATCGCAGGTATGTTTGTTGTTGGTAGGCAGTTTAGCTACCTGGATGGCAAAGTAGCTCTGTCCTAAGGCGAAATTGTTCCTTAGGGCGTACGCTGAAGACGAAAGGAGTGCTAGGCTACCCATCCAAAATCTGACAATAAACTTGACCTGTAAAATCAAGCCGATCAGGGTTGTGGTGAGGAATAAACGTTTTTCCTTTATTTCACACATATGATCATAAAACATGATTCATCGATTAGTTAGTTTAATTATCCAACCTGTCAATGTATAGTGTTTCTGTCATTATAATCAACCTTCGCACACTCAAGTCAATCCGAGCACGATGAAGCGTATCCCAATCGCAACCAACAAAGGCGCGATAATCCATGTCACCACCTTGTTCAGGCGCGGTGACCAGAAGCGGCTCACCAGCAGCGCCACCAGGGTGATCAGGATGAATGCATAAGCAGCCAACCCCAGATCAGCGGGCGAGAAGGGCACACCGGTTGCCACCTGCGTGCCCACCGCACTCCAGGCTGCTGCGGTGACCCCTATTGAGGCCATCGCATAGGCTCGCTGCGAGTGGTGACCCATTGCCCAGTTGTAGATGGGCACGCTGAAGGGTTTGCCACCTGCCGATAGCAGCCCATTCAGCCCGCCAAACAGGAATGCAACCGGTGCCAGCCAGGCGGAATGCGCTTTGTCATCCTTTTCCGGCAGAGGTTTGATCAATACCATGCGCAGGCCTGCCAGGATGGCATACGCACCCAACACGACCATCAAACTGGGCGCGGGCGTTTGCAAGCCTAGCAGCCGTCCCAGGATGCCACCCAGGACCGCCGAAAGGATGAGGATCGCCCAGTCTTCGCGCACTGATTTCAGCACCTCACTCTGGCGTAGCACTAGCATTAAGGAGGCCAACGCCACCACCACCAGGTTGATGGTGATTGAGCGCTGGATAGGCAGCCCCACCAGGCTGGTAAGCAAGATGACCAGGAAAAAGCGGTCCACCCAGGATTTGATAGAGGCGGTAACGAACCCTACGATCAGGCTCGCCACCAGAACTTTGAGAAGTAGTAAAAGCGTGGGATTCAAATTTTATCCTTATCACACTACTTGAAGAGAATTATTCTAGACATAACAGCTCGTTACAGTTTGTTTTCACTCACCAGTGTCAATCCGTTACGGCGGATCAAGTCGCGCACTTCAGGCAGGAATTTCTGGATATCTTCCTGTTCAGTCGAAGTGAGCTCGAAAGACATGAATGAGGGTGTTTTCTCCAATGCACCTTTCACCGTTGGAACTTCCAGGCGCAGGTTGACGAAGTCATCCGGTTGCTCTTTGATCAACTCTTCCATCTGTACCAGGAAGCGTTTTTCACCAAATTCACCCGCCACTTCAAAGCGCACACGTGTGGTCAGCTTGGCCACCGCGTCTTCGGCAGCAGCCCGTGCTTTAAGTGCATCTTGCTTGGCCATCTTCTCTTTAGCTTCCTGGCGTACGATCTTGAAAATCTTATTCTCGCGCTCCAGCTTCCAGATCAGGTCGCGGTCAGGAAAGCTGATGGCTTCCACTGGGCAGACCGTTCCGCACGTGCTGCAACCCACCATGCAGCTCATGGCGTTGACCGGTACAGCTTTGTTGTCTTGCATTTCGTAGACACCGCGCCCGCAGGTGGTGTAGCACAGGGTGCAGCCGATGCAGGTCTCTGCGTCTACGGTCGGGAACCAGGGGATATCCTTGCGGGGGATCCCGTGCCACATTTCATCTTTCGCCATTTCAAGCCGCCTGCTGCTAATGCAGCATCTCAACGTGATCTTTCAGGCTGCCCGACAGGTAAGCCCCGCACGGCCTCGTAGATATTGGCTACATCGGTTACCACCGGGCGGATATTGGCCTGCTTCATGCTTTCATATGCCCCGGCACCCATGCCGCGCGCCAGCAGCACTTCGCAGTCCATGATGGCAGTCGCCATCTGTGCGTGGCGGTTCTGCGCAGCCGGGTCAAAGCCATGGCCGCGCGGGTCTGCCCCATGGGCTTCATCGTGAGTCTCCCCACCGAATTGGGCATGACCGATCTTATTGCGGGTCTCATGAGATACGATTTTTCCATTTTCAACGGTCACCACTACATAAAACGGGGCACGGCCAAAATGCTGGCTGATGGTCACGCCATCTTCAGAAACAGCAGCGATTTTCATAAGTCACCTCTAGATTTTCTCAGCGCAAGGCTGGCAAACGATTTTTCCGTTCTTGACACGTGCATAGCGCTCAACGGTCACTTCACCGCATTCAGCGCAAATAATGGTATCAAAGGCATGTGGCTGCATGGGCGGCAGTTTCATCTCTTTGATCGGCTCGACCTTGAAGAGTACATTCGCCTTTTCGCTCAGCACCTGGTCAATCAGCGGATCGACCAATTTTTCGTCCACCTGCGAGGCAGGCATACCCTGCTTACGGAACTTAATGAACTCCGATTCCTGGCTGCGGCGCATGGCTTCGGGAGTGGCGACCACGCGCACACTGCGCCCGGTCTTGTTGTCGATCAGAGTCAGGGCGAACTTGCCATAGCCCAGGCTGCGGATGTTGCCCTTACCGAAGGTGCAGCTGGTGACAACCTGAACGCCATCCGCAAAACAGGTGGAGCAATGATTACGGTCGATCTCTACCAGGGCGGTCAATTGACCATCCGGGGCGTGCTGAACACCGAGAGTCTGCATGGCAGCTTCACCGGCGCGCAAGCCCAACGGCATGGCGGGACATTTATGTCCGTGCAGGGCAAGAACAATTTGAAAAACTTCATCGTTACGATTCATTAGATAGATCTTCTTTTCGTTTGCAATCATTCTTTTTGAGAATGATTGGCATAATGGTAGTTAACGCTCAATAAGAACGGTTTTTTCGTAGCCGGA
>JBAQFX010000040.1:0-5039 GCA_049287485.1 Anaerolineales bacterium | reverse complement strand
CCAGTGCAGATTGCTGCATGTCGACCGAGCGCATGTCGAGTGGGTGGTGGTAATGGGCCCGCCTGACGGCTGCACTGACCATATGTTTGGCTTTTTCGGTTGCCATTTCAGGGTCATCCACCACCCAGGAACAGTGCTCGCGGATGTTGGCCATCTGGAAGAAGAAGGGGTTCAGTCCTGCTTCCCGGCAAGCCCTGCGGAAGGTGGGTTCGTGCATCAGGGGTGTGCAGGAAGCCACCACCACCCGGTTCAGTCCCTGTTCTTGAATATCTTGCTTGATCAGGTCCTGACCGGGGTCGGAGCACATATAGGTGTAATCGCGAGCCAGCACGACCCCATTCAGCGTGCGGGCGAAATCAGCCACAGCCGATACATCCACCTTGCTGGCGATGTTGGTACCGCAGTGGCAAACGTAGACGCCGGTCTTTATTTTCGTGTGATTCATGATGGTATCTCTGCGAAGCTAAAGTCTAATATGCCTTCGATTTCTGCCAGAATTTGGTCCTGGGTAAAACCATTCTGGATGGCTGCCTGAGCCGGGCATGCAGCGGCGCAGGCTCCACAGCCTTTACATAAAACTTCATTTACATAAGCTACCGTACGCCCATCCAGCTCTACCATCTCGATGGCATGGTATGGGCATAATCCCTCGCATGTGCGGCAACCACCACACTTGGATTGATCGATATAGGTGGTGAATGGTTCCAGGGTCACATGCCCAGCATCCATCAGTGATAATGCCACAGCAGCAGCTGCACCCCCCTGAGCAACGCTATCGGGGATATCTTTTGGACCCTGGCAGGCACCCGCCAAGAACACACCATCTGTGGTGGTTTCCACCGGTGCCAATTTGGGATGTTTTTCAAGGAAGAATCCGTCGGGGCCACGGCTGATGCTGAAGGTTTGTGCCACCTGAGCGGCATCTGCCTGGGGCTCCAAACCGGTGCTCAATACCACCATGTCAACCAGCAATTCATTGGGCTGACCCGTGAACAGGTCGGTTGTGGAGACTTTTAGCTTCCCATTATGACGGCTGATTTGCAATCCTCCGCCTGGCTCTTCCTGGTCAAAGCGAGTGAAGTGAACCCCGTCATGCTCCACGCGTTTATAAAAGGCTTCATACCCTTTCCCGAAAGCGCGCATATCGCGGTAGTATTCGTGCACTTCTGCGCCAACATAATCGCGTACCAGCTGGGCCAACTTGAGCGAATACATGCAGCATACCCTAGAGCAGTACTCGTGATAATCCTTGTTGCGGCTGCCGACACAATGCACGATGGCAATGCTTTCAGGTTTACGCCCATCTTTTAGCCGCACCTCACCGGTGGTTGGACCACCGGTATTGATCAGCCGTTCTAGCTCCATGCTGGTCAAAACATTATCCAGCGTTCCATATCCATATGGTTCTATCCGGTGGGCGTCAAAATCCTTGAAACCGGTTGCCAGAATGATGGCTCCAACCTCAAGGTCAATCAGCTCTTCTTTCTGATTAAAATTGATTGAGCCGGTCTGGCAGAACTTCTCGCAAGCGCGGCACTTACCCTTCTGGAAGTAGGCACAGTTTTCCGTGTCAATAACTGGTACGCGTGGCACTGCCTGAGCGAAGGGGAAATAAATGGCAGGCCGGTTCCCCAATCCCAGGTCAAATTCAGAGGGGATTTTTTTCCAGGGGCATTTTTCAACACAGGTTCCACAACCAGTGCAGGTGTCTTCATCCACATAGCGCGGTTTCCGGCGTACCCGAACTGTAAAATTACCAACGTATCCAGAGACTGATTCAACCTCGCTGTAGCTGAGCAGGGTGATATTTTCGTGGCGTCCAACGGACACCATTTTGGGGGTTAGAATTCAGGCTGCGCAGTCTAGGGTCGGGAAGGTTTTATACAGCTGGGCCATATGCCCACCGATACTCGGCTGTCTCTCTACCAAGTAGACATGTTTACCCGCATCAGCCAGACGTAAAGCTGCTTCAATCCCGGCGATACCCGCCCCTACCACCACAGCTGACTGTTTCATTTCCACCTGTCGTGCCTCAAGCGGATGCTGGTATTGCACACGCCTCACTGCGGCAGATACTAAAGCTTTGGCTTTTTCGGTTGCTGAGGTGGAGTCATCTGAAACCCATGAGCAATGCTCGCGGATATTGGTCATCTGAAATAAAAAAGGATTCAATCCCCCATCCGCGCATGCTCGTCGAAATGTCGTTTCGTGCATCAAAGGTGAACATGAAGCTACGACGACACGATCCAGGCCTACATTGCGAATATCGTCCTTGATGAGAGCCTGGCCAGGGTCTGAACACATGTATGCATAATGGCGTGCAACTGACACATTAGCCAACGATGCAGCATAATTGGTTACTGCTTCTACATCCACCATCCCGGCGATATTGGTGCCACAATGACAGATATAAACACCAATTTTAGGACTACCTCTATCTGTAGGTATCATCCGGTGATCCTCCTTTTATTCACGATACAGTGGTAATTGGACACCTGAGTCGATAATAAGCCAATACATTACCTATACCTGGATATATACAAAATCGTCGCTTGGTGACAATAAGGTAACAAGAGCGACAAATCAAACAGAAACCTGACGTGTTCATAAGTCAGAGATGGTTTCTGCATAGGTTTACTTCTATAGCATACTTGTGCAATGATGCACAAAGTAGTGTAATTTAGCACAAATTACATAGGATGAAAGTGACATATGTAATCATTCTAAAAGACGGTCTAACGAACGCACAGGTTCGTTCCGAAGCGCCGTTTTGTTTCAGGTTGTTATGATTTACTCGTCCCCTGGTTCAGAGATCCTTTTTACGTGTTGTAAAAATGCGGGTGTGTTCAATCCTCTCTCTAGTAAATAGGAGAGATAGCTCCCCATCAAGTTTTCTAGTTCACCATCCATGGCGGTTGATAGCCGTGCACGTTGGGCTTCAACGTAATTTGAGCGCTGGAAATGACGTAATATTTTCAAGGCCGGCATGCTGACCGGACGCACACCAGCTTCTTTGGGGCCACATTTTGGGCAGATTACCCCGCCTTTTTCAAACGAGAAAAATTGGTCTTCAGCCCGGATTTCCTCACCGCAATTCACACAATTTAATAACTGAGGTCGAAATCCCACCAGGTCCAATAACCTGACCTCATAGTATCGCACCGCGAAAGCAGGGTCTTTTTCTTTATTAATTCGGGATAGTGTCTCGCTCAATAAGCGATACAGGCCGATGTTCTCGCCTTCTTCGTAGGTAAAACGGTCTAATAACTCAATGACGTATGAAGCATATCCCACACGAACCAGGTCTTCACGCAAGGTCTGGAAAGCATCTTTCGCTTCGGCTTGTGTGACGATAGGTAAATCTCGTCCGTGGGCCAGGAGCAACTCGACCCGTGTAAAGGGTTCCAGGTGTCCTGCTTTGCGCGAACGAGGCTTGCGCACACCTTTTGCTACCACGCATACTTTGCCAATCTCGCGTGTGAACAACCACAGCAGACGGTCAGCTTCACCCCAATCTGTGTGGCGGAGTACAATTGCTTCGACCCTTTGTGAGCGAACGCGGGAAGGCATGAATGTATTATAATCGTGTTAGGTAAAGATTAAAAGTGGACACTTGTAAAGTTGAAAAGTGGACACCTTGGGGAAATTCTGGTGTAAAGTTCAAAAGTGGACACTTGGGAATTTCGCTGCGGGGAGAGTAAGCGAATGAACCATTTTATTCTCATACCAGATGCGGATCTCGACAGAATTGGAAGGTAAAGGGATAAGATGGAGCTCAACGTCTTCGCGGATCGGGACGTCAGGGATCTCGATCTGCATTCCACTCAGGGTGATCTTGCGATACCCATTGAGGGTACGGGTGTCATGTAAACAAAAAACATCTTTAAGGGAAGAGAAGGGTTTGGGCAGGGAGAAGGGGCGGAACAGGGTGTTGCCGGAGGTTTTAGCCTTTTCGAAACGAATGGCGGGGATCTCACCAGTAGTTGAGTGGACTTGATGGTGGTTATAGCGATCCACTTCAGCCCGCAGAACCATGCGGGCATCATCGCAGGCAGAGATACCTTCCAGGGCACAAGTGCGCACGATGCGATCTTGTAGCCAGCGATAAGGTCGCTCGACCTTGCCTTTGGCTTGCGGGGAGAGGGCATAGGTGACACCGACATTGAGCAGGCGCATGACCTGGCGCCACTGAGGGTCGGCGTCATCGGTTTCGAGGATATGGTTGCGCCAAAAGCTATCCCGCTTCTGGATGAAACGAAAGACACGCAAATTATCCACATAATAGCGCACCGGCAGGCCGTTTTTGACCAAAACGGCCTGAGCAGCTTGAATATGAGCCCAGGAAGTCTCATGGGCAACGAAGTCAGCATAGAGCAGCTTGCGACTGTAATCGTCCAGGGAGGTGATCAAGGTCCATTTCTCTTGAGCATAGGGCGACCACAGGTGCAGCGAAGCATCATGTTGGATCATTTCCCCGATCGCGCTGGTCACCACCTCTCGATCATGAATCTTTTGCTTTCGTCGAGGTTGATAACAATCGAGTTCTTTGGCCCGTTTGATGATGGTGGGAACGGAAACGGTGATCCCTTTTTGCTTCAGCCGGTCGCGTAAAGCCGTGTAGTTGTAACTGCTAATTGGCAATCGCTTATCATCCACCAGATCTTTCTCCCGTTTCAATTCTTGGCGGACGATCTGCTCAGTCTCGGCACTGATCCGCCTTCTTGCTTTTCGCTGATACTCAATACTCATGGAAGTTGGATCAGCTCGGTACTGCTGAAGCAAGGTGAAGAAACGGCTTTTGCCAACCCCCAATAATTCTTGGACGTGTTCGCGGGTCATTTGCCCTTCTTGATAATTACGCAAGATTGCTTTAACCTGTTCATCACTAAACTTTTTATGCAGCTGTGACATGTTGACCTCTTTTTTTCCCTTGCTTGTATCACAGCTGTCCAGTTTTCAACTTTAAATCATTGAATGTTAAAGAATTCCCCTGTCCACTTTTGAGCTTTATATTGTCCAGTTTTCAAGTTTAAATAACA
>JBAQFX010000039.1:0-25580 GCA_049287485.1 Anaerolineales bacterium | reverse complement strand
GGATCTACCTGATGTATCTCATCCCCCAATCTTTTTGCATGTTTCTTAGCCTGTCGTAGAAATCCTTTTGAGATTAACGTCCTTCCCGCACCCAACGTCAATAATATTCTCACCTTATATCCTAGGTTTGTTAATACTTTAAGAGCATCGATGCCAATCTCTGGATAAAAATATTCATTAAATGCATCTGAAAGCAATAAGCAATCTGGCTCGCAGGATTGATCGAGATACAATTTTGCCATCTTATGGAGCGATGTCCTAGATAATTTCGGAAGTGTCCGGTTTTGTGATAATCCAACCAGGCTCTCCCTTGATTTTGCCAGGATTGGTGATGAGATAAAAAAATTTGCTATTGGAGCCACTAAATGTCCAATTCTTGCAATTTGTGCGATATATCCGAACAGGTAATCACGTATTGGATGATGATGTCCCGGTAAACCATAATAATGTTGGTAGAACTCATACTTTAATTTCGCCATATCCACCGCAGACGGGCATTCTGCTTTGCAACCCTTGCAAGCCAGGCATTTTTCCAGTGTATCTTTTACTGCGGCTATGGCCATTTCTGGGGAAGCAAAACCATTTGATATCATGGTACGTAACAGATTCGCTCGCCCACGAGTGCTATACATCTCATCCTTGGTCGCCTGAAAAGAAGGGCACATCACTCCTTCCGATTTTCTGCAAACCCCTGCCCCATTACACTGCTCAATTGCTTCTACGATTCGCTCGGGTGCGGGTTTTAGGGAAGAAAAGGCCATTACAGGTTCCCAACCCACCGGCTGATAATCAGCCTCATACCTTAATGACGTGTCCATCTTTGGAGGGTCAACCTTTTTCCCAGGGTTCAGAATTCCTTGCGGGTCTGCAGCCTGTTTCAGGAGATTGAAAGCCTGAACGATCTTCGGTCCGTATGCACGTTGGATCCATTCACCCCGCGTAATCCCATCCCCGTGCTCAGAGCTGACTGCCCCTCCCAGTTGCAAAACCAGATCTACTGCAGCCTCGGCGATCTCACGTAGCTCGATCCGACCATGTGAAGTTTTAGTATTTAATAATGGTCTTATGTGCAGGCATCCTGCTGAAGCGTGCCCGTAATATTCAGCTTTCGTTTGATAATGATCTAATATATTATCAAGCTCTCTTACCAATTCTCCTAAGCGGTCGACCGGCACGGACATATCTTCAATAAAACTGATTGGTTTATAATCTCCCAGCCTGGACATGAGAATACCCAGTCCCACGTTTCTCACATCCCACACCTGCTTCTGGTGCACTGGAGATTCAGCGATAAAGGGTTTATCACTCCAATTGCGGATGCTATTTAATTTTATTACTTGGTCTGCTAATAATTTGGGATCATCCCCTGAAAATTCCACAGCAAGTAACGCGGCTGGGTCACCAACCACAAATGAAAGCAGATTTGCGTATGCAGGTACGGAACGAGCTAAATGAATTAGACTTTGGGGAATGAGCTCAATCGCCGATGGCGCTAATCTAAGAATCTCAGGAACTATTTCGCAAGCTTCCATGATACTGGAGAAACTTAATACCGATATGATGCTGTGTTTTTTTAGTGGTACTAAACGTAAAGTAGCTCTCCGTATGACCCCCAACGTGCCTTCAGAACCAGCCAAGACTTGAGCCAGATTAATCGTGTTCGGTAAAACAGGGGGATATGGAATTGTGTCGATATCCCATTGAGGTGGATATGTTGGAGACCATGGGACCAAATAATTCAGGTTATAACCCGAGACTCGTCTCCACGTATGCGGGTAGCTCCTTTTAATCTCTTCCTGATATTCGCTTCGAATCTGTAATGCGGAGGCATAAAATTGCCTTTCTAGCTTTGAAGTGTATGAGTCTGATGCTCTACCAGCGAGTAAATTTGCCTCATCCAGTGAAATCGCTTTAAAAGTAGTGACTGATCCATCTGCTAAGATGGCTTCCACAGAAATGATGTGATCGGACGTCATTCCATAAATAATCGAATGCGCACCGGTGGCGTTGTTGCCAATGCATCCACCCAGGGTCGCCCTTTCCGATGAGGCTGGGTCAGGTCCAAAGCGGAGATTATATTTTTTAGCTTCACGGTTTAGATCGTCTAATATTAACCCCGGCTCTACCACAGCAGTTCGTTCTTCTTGATTAATCGCAACCAGCTTATTGAGGTATCGCGAACACTCAATGATCAATCCTGCACCAATAGCCTGGCCTGCCAGGCTTGAACCTGATCCACGCGGGATGAGCGGAACATGGAATTGATGGCAAATATCTACTACACGCCTGAGCTCATCCCCATTACGCGGAAACACAACCCCTAACGGGTTTATTTGATGAATGGATGCATCTGTGCTATATAAGATCCTGGTGACTTTATCTGTTTTTATCTCTCCAGATATTGATTTTTTAATCTCTGCAATGATCTCGGGGATTAATTCGTCCATCTCACCTTCAATAATATGACTGGTTGATATGCTTTAACGTATAATGTTCAAACTCCCATATTATGCCATAACCTTGTAACACCATTGCTATATAATGATTTGTAGAAAGAGAAGTCAAACCAGTGAAAAACATTTCTTATCTTACCCAACTTTCCTGTTCAAGCTGCTTAAAAAGCTTTTCTAATGATCAAATCCAGACCTATTGTATAAATTGTAACGCACCTCTGTTGGCTGTTTATGACCTATTATCAGTCAAAAACCATCTAGACCGTGATTCCCTCAAAACCCGTACAAAAGGTATGTGGCGCTGGTCAGAACTATTACCGGTTCGGGATCAGGATAATATCGTTTCACTGGGTGAAGGGGATACACCTTTAATTCGATTATCCAAAATTTCTCAGGAACTTGGCTTATCCAATGTTTTTATTAAAGAAGAAGCCCTGAACCCGACAGGATCATTCAAAGCCCGAGGAATGTCAGCAGCCGTCTCAAAAACCAAGGAGTTTGGGGTTATTAATATAGTAATCCCATCTGCAGGTAATGCCGGAGGGGCTTTGGCTGCTTATGCTTCGAGAGCAGGAGTGGAGGCATTGATTTATATGCCAAAAAGTACTCCAGCTTCCAATATAGCGGAAAGTAAGATCATGGGTGCCAGGGTTGAATTGGTCGATGGTTTGATAGACCAAGCCGGAAAGTATGCTGAGCAAAAATCAACCCAAGAAGGTTGGTTCAATATGTCTACCTTTAAGGAACCATACCGTGTTGAAGGCAAAAAAATCATGGGGTATGAAATCGCCGAGTCGCTTGGTTGGAAATTGCCAGATATAATTATTTATCCCACCGGGGGTGGAACTGGTTTGGTTGGAATGTGGAAAGCATTTGAAGAGCTTAAAGAATTAGGTTGGTTGGAATCTAATACCATGCCAAGAATGGTAGCTGTACAGTCGGATGGTTGTGCCCCTATTGTACAAGCTTTCCATGCAGGTGAAACAAGATGTGAGTATTGGCAAGATGCTCATACCATTGCAACAGGTTTATGTGTACCTAAGAGCATTGCTGATCAAATGATATTAAATATCCTCCGAGAAAGTAAAGGAACTGCGGTAAGCGTCTCTGACGAGAATATCTTAGATGCTCAAAAACGATTAGCTCAGAAGGAGGGGATTTTTTCGTGCCCGGAAGGAGCTGCTACACTTGCTGCATTGGAAAAACTGGTCAGGCAAAGAGTGATCGATACTGAGGAAACCGTCATTTTATTCAACACAGGAAGCGGTTTAAAGTATATAAATAAGCCAGGAATATAAATCAAGTTAATCCAAACCGCTTTAACTTATTTCAAAACTGCTGATAAAAGTCACATTGACGCAAAACTTTATTAAGGATAAACTTTTGATATTGTTAATCTATGGTGGACAATGACCTGAAAATTCCATTCCATAACCGAAGATCATTAGGAGAGAAGCAAATTCATGAACATCAGCAGACTGGCACGTGCAATTGCTGAGTCCCCAACTTTCGCTTTGAATGAAGAGGCACGCCTGCTTCGTGAACGTGGTGAACCAGTGATTAATATGAGCATTGGTGAACCCAAGAATAAAACCCCTATTACTGCCATCCTTAGTGCTGCTACTAAATTAAGTGGAGGAGACATAAAATATACACCTCCAGATGGCACTCCTTCATTAAAGAAAGCCATCATCAGATACACCGAGGAAAACTATAACAAGGTTGTCGCCCCCGAGAATGTGATCATCTCTGCGGGTGCTAAACAAGCCATCTACAACATTCTCTATAGTATTATCAACCCACAGGATGAAGTTATCATCCTGGCACCTCATTGGGTTAGCTACCCCGAGATGGTTAAGATGGTTTATGGTATCCCGGTCATTATTAGTCCTGAAGATGGAACTTTTCATCCCCGTATGGAAGATATTGAACGGGCAGTTAGCTCTTATACCAAGGCGATTATTGTAAATAGCCCCAATAATCCTTCCGGTGAGGTTTTTTCTTCTGAATTTATTGCTCAAATTGTCGAATATTGCGAACGTAAAAAGATATTCCTCATCATGGATGATATCTATCACAAGCTGGTATTTGATGGTTATACCTGGGAGCCGGCTTATAAATATACACAAGCAGATATCGAAAATACCATGGTTATTGTCGTGAACGGTGTTGCCAAGCTTTATGGTATGACGGGTTTTCGCATCGGCTGGGCAATCGCCAACCGGAAGCTGGTTGAGGTCATGACCAATGTCCAGGGACAGATGACATCGTGCACCTCTGCCCTGCTTCAGGCTGCTGCTGAAGGGGCATTAAATGGGATGCAGAGTGTGGTTGAGAATCTTAGGTTAACCTTCCAGAACAATAAACAGGTCGTGGCTCAGGAATTGAAATCATTCAAAGGAATTCGCCTCATTCCTCCCAAGGGGACATTCTATGCACTGCCAGATTTTAGAGCGTACATACCTTCCAGCCTGGCAAAGGATTCAGTTGAATTATCCAATTTACTGCTAAAGAAAGCACTCGTTGTCACAGTCCCTGGCAAGGAATTCGGAATGGAAGGATATCTGCGACTGAGCTATGCCGGCTCTGTAAAGGATATAAAAGAAGGGATTGAACGCATCAAATGGGTCTTAGATCCCACTTCGCCTAATGAAATTTACATCGGAGACCGAAAACTGGTCAGGGATTGGTTATGAACAATATATTAAATATCAAAACACCTGCTGAAGCCCAGGCAGATGCCACCAAATGTGACTTTGGATTAGATAATATCGGTTTGATGAATTTGCGGAAGGTCTATTGGAATTTACCCGCTGAAGCACTTTATGAAGAGATTATTTTCAGGGGTGAGGCACAACTATCACAATTAGGTCCGGTTATAGTAGAAACTGGAAAGCACACCGCCCGTGCGGCAAACGATAAATTTATCGTGCGCGAATCTACGACTGAAAAAAATATCTGGTGGGGTGAATATAACCGTCCATACAGCACGCAAAAATTCGACGATTTATACGGACGCTTACAAGGTTTCCTCCAGGGTCGTGATTTATTCGTGCAGGATTGTTTTGGAGGTGCAGATGAAAATTATCGCCTACCCGTCCGGATCATCGCCGAGTTAGCCTGGCACTCACTTTTTGTCCGTAATATGTTCATTAAGCCAAAAACTAACGAGGAATATCGACGTCATGTGCCTGAATTTACTGTTATCTGTGTGCCTTCTTTCAAGTCCTTCCCACAAGTTGATGGGACACCCACCAACACATTTATCGTTATAAATTTCGATCAACGCCTCTGTATTATCGGTAACACAGGTTATGGTGGTGAGATAAAGAAATCGGTCTTCACCTTATTAAATTACCTTTTGCCTATGCAAGGCATCATGACCATGCACTGTTCATCGAATACAGGGAAGACTGGCGATACTGCGCTGTTTTTCGGACTCTCTGGTACGGGTAAAACAACCTTATCCGCTGATCCAAACCGCGGCTTGATCGGTGATGACGAGCACGGCTGGAGTGATGAAGGCATATTTAACTTTGAAGATGGTTGTTATGCTAAAGTCATCGGTCTTTCGCCAACCGCGGAACCTGAAATATATGCTTGTACCAAGCGCTTTGGAACGATACTGGAAAATGTCGTCTACGATCCAGTGACCCGAATTGTTGATTTAGATGACGATACATTAACTGAAAATACCCGAGCCTCTTATCCTCTTGATTACATCGCCAATGCTATCCCAGAGAAAACAGGTGGACACCCCAAGAATATTATTTTTCTCACCTGTGACGCTTCGGGTGTCATGCCACCCATTGCCAGGTTAACCCCAGATCAGGCTCTATATCATTTCATCTCGGGCTACACTGCAAAGGTGGGAGGAACAGAAATCGGTTTGGGTGAAGAACCAGAAATCACATTCAGCGCTTGCTTTGGGGCCCCATTTATGATCCTTCCACCAGCATATTATGCTGATCTCTTAAAAAAGAAAATCCTTCGTTACGGTGTAGATTGTTGGTTGGTCAACACCGGCTGGGTTGGCGGGCCATATGGCGTTGGAAAACGGATCAGTATTCGCTATACCCGAGATCTGTTAAACTCAGCATTAAACGGTGAATTAAAAGATGTGGAATATTACACAGATCCAGTCTTCGCTTTCCAGGTTCCCAAGCACTGCCCTGGGATTCCCGATAATGTGCTTTATCCATCCTCATCCTGGCCAAGTGAAGAAGCATACATGAAGCGGTATTGCAGTTTGGCAGCTAGATTTATCGATAATTTCAAGAAATATGCTGATAGCTGTCCAGTTGAGGTGGTTAACTCAGGGCCTAAAATATAAAGCCTTTTATATAAACGTTATTTCATCCTCATCTGCTCAATGAATTATAGGTGAGGATTTTTATTATTTTTTTGAAACGGGTGGAAGTATGATAATAATCTTCCAGGAACCCTTCCTAAGATTTCTACCCCACCAGCTACCTGCTCTAATTTCTCAACCTGGCCTTGATCGTGAAACAAGGTAATTAAACCACCTTCCTGATATGGAAGATAAATATGGATGGGAATAAAGCCTTCATAAAGATAGGTGTGCACTTTTTCGAGAAGCTCTGTAATGCCCGCCCCAGTTAATGCGGAGATTGCCACTGCACTGGGAAAGTCTGATAAGATTTCTCTGGCATGATCTGGAGCTGTTAAGGAATCAATCTTGTTTAATGCTGTCAGGATAGGTATGTGGTCTGCTTCTATTTCTGAAAGAGTCTGGTATACTGCTCTCGCCTGTTCATGCGCTTGAGGATGGGTGATATCGATTACATGGATTAATAGATCAGCCTCAGCAATCTCCTCCAATGTCGCCCGAAAAGCAGCAATCAAGGTTGTCGGAAGCTTTTGAATAAATCCCACCGTATCGGTAAATAAAGCAATATGCCCATCGGATATCTTTACCCTACGTGTCGTCGGGTCTAGTGTAGCAAAAAGCTTATCAGCCACATATACATTTGAACTGGACATGCAATTTAGCAAGGTTGACTTTCCAGCATTGGTATACCCGACTAACGCCACCACGGGTGTCAATGACTTTTTCCGTCGGTTACGATATTGCTGCCGGTGAGTACGTACCTTCTCCAATTGCTCCTTCAGGTGCTTGATTCGCGTGCGTATTTCCCTTCGATCCACCTCGAGCTGGGTCTCACCTGGTCCTCTTAATCCAACCCCACCAACTCTTCCTGAACGTCCCGCACCTCCACCAGTTTGCCGGGCTAAATGGGTCCAGGCACGTGTTAATCTTGGTAATCGATATTCATATTGGGCCAATTCAACTTGCAAAGCACCTTCATTCGTGCTGGCATGCTGGGCAAATATATCCAGGATCAAGGCAGTTCGATCAAGTATTCGCATTTTATCGCTGAATATTATCTCAAGCTCTCTGAGATGTCTTGGAGATAGTTCATTGTCGAATAGAAGTACTTCTGCTTTAACTTCTCCTGCCAGCATGCGGATTTCATCAACTTTTCCAGATCCGATATAGGTCTTAACATTTGGTTTTTCCATATGCTGCGTAGACTGCCCCACAACTGATAAGCCAGCCGTTTCTGCCAATAATGCCAGCTCAGCGAGTGAATCTCTCAGGGCCAGGAGATGCTCTTCGCCACGAATCTCAACACCTACAAGAAATGCTCTTTCACGCGGTCGAACCGTTGGTTCGGGAAGTTTTTTCGCCATTTATCTATTTATTTTTTCCTTATGATGATTTTCTATACTATTACTTCAAACTATAACTTCTTTTGTACGTTTGTATTTTATAATCACAAATTATTTAGGAAATTGCTCAAGCCATGTTAATATCGTCTGACCAACAATCTTCAGACTACCCGCAGAGACCTTATCAAGTGTATCCTGCGTGGTATGCCAGTATGGGTAATCAAAATCAATTACATCCACTGCTATAATTCCAGCCTGTAGAAACGCAGTATGGTCATCAATTAAACCATACTTATAGGTCGGGATGAATTGGTCATAACCCAATCTTTCTGCGACGCCCCAAATCTCATCATTTAATTTTGGGTTTGAATTTTTCTCCATATAGATGTTTAAATCTTTATCGCCTACCATGTCAAGGATAATAACATTATCTGGTTTATCTTCCAATTGGGAGACAAAGTAGTCTGAACCGATCCCCCAACCTGTACCTGAATATGTACCATTATCCTCATCATCGAAAAACACCAACCAAATCTGCTTGTTGATTGTGGTTGGTATGACCCGGGCTAATTCCAATAGAATTGCCACACTTGAAGCGCCATCATTTGCACCCATCACCGGCTGTGTTTGATTATTAGGGTCTGGATCTTGATCTGCCACCGCTCGCGAATCATAGTGACTGCCAATGATCACCCAGGGATTTCCTGTACCCCTTTTCGCAATGATATTTTTTACCATCTGTCCAGATACAACGGTTTCTTGAGTTTCAACCTGCCAGTTTTGGATTTGTAGCTCTGTAATGATCCACTGTGCTGCTTGTCCATGTGCCACACTACCCATCGTACGTGGTCCTAAAGATACTTGATACTTCACATCATTGTATGCACTCTGGCCATCGAACGCAGTTGAAGGTTTAGCATATCCCAAGGTAATAAAAATTAAAACGATAATAATTAGTGCAAATGAAATGAAAATTAATAATAGTTTATAATGCTTTACCATAATGTCTATGCGCAATTAGCAATATTATTGATGTCTGGGTGCCCTCGTAGAAATTCCATCATCTCAAAATCCGAACGCTCCGCAAATGCTGCTGCACGAACACGTTTTCCCCTCACTTTTTTCTCCAAATCGGGCATGATCCCAAAATTCGCTTTCATAGGTTGGAAATCTCTTGCTTCTGCATGCGTGATAGAGTGACACAAAGAACCAATCACCGTTCCCGAGGGCATTTCGATTAATTGTTCTCCTAAAATATAATTCGCTGCATTCCAGCCCGCTAATAACCCGGTAGCAACATTACCCATATATCCCTCCACGCCCGTGATCTGGCCAGCAAAAAAAAGGTCCTCTCGGTCTTTATATTGCAACGTTTCATTGAGTAATGCCGGAGAATATATAAATGTGTTGCGATGCATCTGACCATAACGCGCAAATTTCACCTCTTCCAAACCTGGGATCATCCTGATGACTCGTTTTTGTTCAGTGAACTTTAAATTCGTCTGAAATCCAACCAGGTTATAGAGTGTCTTTGCCCGGTTATCCTGGCGTAATTGAACAACTGCAAACGAACGCCGGTTTGTTCTCTGATCAGTTAAACCTACTGGTCGCATGGGGCCAAATGCTAAGGCCTCCCTCCCTCTCGCCGCGATGATCTCAATCGGTAAGCATCCTTCAAAATACTTATCTGCACCAGCACGTACGCCCTTTTGAATATCATTCTCAAAGACATGCAAGTTTATCCGTTCAGCCCGAACCAATTCATCTACAAATCGGTAATATTCCTCCTTATTCATTGGGCAATTCAAATAATCTCCTTCACCCGCCTCGCTCCCTTTTCCATAACGTGAAGCCTGATAAACAATATCCAGGTTAATTGAATCTTTATAAACGATCGGTGCAATCGCATCATAAAAAAATATCTGGTCGTATCCTGTTAACTTTTGTACTGCACCTGACAGCTTAGGAGAGGTCAATGGTCCTGATGCAATAATTGCTGGACCATTTGGTATTTGTGTGACCTCTTCACGAATAATATTGATATTGGGATGGTTTTCGATCGCCGAGGTCACTTTTTGCGCAAAAAGTTCTCGATCAACTGCTAATGCTCCTCCAGCAGGAACAGCAGTTTCACCTGCACAATTAATCAGCAAGGATTTAATCATTCTTAGCTCGCGTTTCAATACCCCTGAGGCTCTGTCTGCTAAATCAGACCCTAGCGAATTTGAACAAACTAATTCAGCCAGTTGATCACTTTGATGTGCACCTGTAGTGACATTCGGTCGCATTTCATAGAGATATACCTCAATCCCTCTGATAGCCGCCTGCCATGCCGCTTCTGCACCCGCTAATCCTCCCCCAACGACGATCAACTTATGATGATGATTTATTACCTTCACTGGGTATAATTGTACCAAATTTGATGTAAATTGCAGAAGAATAACAACACAATATGGCTATGCGCACTATCCTCTTTTTATATCTTAATGACTAAGATATAAGCTGATAGGTTCTGACAGAACCCATCGGGATAATTAATCATCATTATTATTTCTCTAAGGAATACCATATGCGAGAAGTTGCTATTATAGGAATTGGTCAAACTCCTGTCGATGAACATTGGGATAGATCATTAAAAGAATTAGCTGGAGAGGCAATCCTGGCTGCCTTATCGGACGCACAACGTGATTCGGCGGAAACTTTATTCATCGGTAACATGCTTTCTGGAATTCTGAGTAAGCAGGAAAATCTAGGTGGATTGATTTCTGATTGGATTGGTTTGCCAGGTATGGAGGCTGAAAAGGTTGAATCGGCATGTAGTTCAGGTGCCGCAGCATTTCGAGCTGGATTGATGGCAGTGGGCTCTGAAGAAGTGGATAGTGCCCTGGTAGTTGGTGTAGAGAAGATGACAGAAAGTTTACCGAATGAAACTACCGAAGCGTTGACTACTGCCGCGGATGCAGATTATGAATCAGCCCAGGGACTATCCTTTGTTGCTATTAATGCCCTGGTCATGCAACGCTATATGCATGTGTATGGTTGGAAACATTCCGATTTTGCTCCGTTTTCGATTAACGCCCATGCCAACGCCATACATAACCCCAATGCAAGGCTTCATGAAGTCATCACACAAAAAGATTACCTGAATGCAAGGATGATATCTGAGCCTATTAATCTATTGGATGCCTCCCCCATTGGGGACGGGGCTGCCGCAGTTTTACTCATCCCGGCTGATTCAATTTCCGACCAATATAAGCATAAGATCAAGGTTATCGGGTCTGCTTCAGCCACCGATTCAATCGCCGTCCATAGTCGTAAAGATCCCTTATGGCTTTCAGCTGCTGAGCTGTCTGTGCGTAAAGCATATGACCAGGCAGGAGTGGGACCGCAGGATATTGATTTCTTCGAATTGCATGACGCATTTTCCATCATGTCTGTGCTTTCCCTTGAAGCTTGTGGTTTTTCTGAACGTGGTAAGGGCCTAAGACTAGGCTTGGATGGCAATATATCAATCCAGGGTAGCATTCCCATCACCACCCGCGGTGGCCTAAAAGCCCGTGGGCATCCGGTTGGCGCAACTGGGGTGTATCAAATAGTGGAAGCTGTACAACAATTGCGAGGAGAGGCTGGTCAAACCCAGGTGGATAAACCTCGAATTGGTATGACGCAGAATATTGGTGGGAGTGGAGCAACCATCATTACCCATATTCTAAAATCGTAATTACTCACCCATCACCCAATATCTCATCTGTCTTGCGGTGATCAGAGAGAAAGTGATCGAAAAATAGGTGTACGCAGGGGCTATGCTCCCTGCGTACGCCTATTTTTCGAAAGATTTCCCCTCCCCCGTGGCTGCAAAGCCAATGGGGGAGGGGTTAGGGGTGGGGGCGTGAGTAATTACCTAAAATCAATGAAATGATTAAGATAAAAAGACCAATAAATTGGTCTTTTCAAGCTTAATTCGAGAAATTTGATATGATTAGTGTATGACGAATAACACTATATCTACTTACCCGTCTGTGGTATTCTAAACCGTTATGCACGAACTATCTGTAACCGAGAGTATCTTAGAAATTTCTCTTCGTCACGCTCATCAAGCCAATGCAAAACGTATTACCAATCTATATCTGGTAATTGGGCAACTTGCCAGCATTGTGGATGATTCAGTTCAGTTCTATTGGGATATCGTCTCAAAAGGAACGATTGCAGACGGTGCTATTCTGCACTTCAAACGATTACCAGCCACCCTTGTCTGTTTGGATTGTAACCACCAGTACCCGCCGGGCAATAATGGCTTTTCATGCCCGGTGTGTAGCAGTGACCACATTAAAGTAATCTCTGGCGATGAATTCTTCATGGAAGCTATTGATGTTGAACCATAACCGCAAAATAGATTTGAAAACTAATGACTAAAAATGTGCTTGTTGTAGAAAAAATATTAGGTGCCAACGATCGTATCGCTGCTGAAAATCGATCTATATTTGATGCTGCTGGGATAAAAGCATATAACCTGATGGCTTCCCCTGGTGCCGGGAAAACCTCACTGATCGAGCAGACTGTTAAGCGCTTAGCTCCAGTGATGAATTTAGCCGTAATCGATGGAGACGTTGCCACCAATCTAGATGCAGATCGCGCCGAAGCTGCTGGAGCTCTCGCCATACAGATCAATACCGGTGGTGAATGTCACTTGGATGCCATCATGGTCAACGCTGCCTTGAAGCAGATTAGTTTGAAGGGCATCAAATTAGTCATTGTAGAAAATGTTGGCAACCTTATCTGTCCAGCAAGTTTCCAGCTTGGCACCCATAAGAGCGTGTTGATTGCCTCTATTCCCGAGGGAGATGATAAGCCTTACAAATACCCAGGAATGTACCGTGGTGTGGATGCATTGGTGATCAATAAAATTGATTTATTACCCTATGTACCATTTAACATGGAATACTTTCGCAAGGGTGTGGAAATATTGAATCCGGGTTTGGTCACTTTCCCTATGTCATGTAAAACTGGTGAGGGACTGGAAAGCTGGATCGAGTGGATAAAACGGTTTGCTGAAGGGTAATCTTCACCATTAAAAACTATTTATTTCAATGATTGGAACACGAGTTCATGTTACTGGTATCGTACAGGGAGTGGGTTTTCGCCCGTACGTCTATAATTTAGCTATTCAAAATGGATTAACCGGATGGGTCTGTAATACCTCAGCTGGTGTGGATATTGAATTAAGCGGTGAGCAAAACGAGATTAATATCTTTCTACAAACCTTGAAGTCTACCCCACCTCCGTTAGCTCGCATCGATTCCATCGAAGTGCGTGAAATACCAGGAAAGGTATACCCTAATTTCGAGATTATTCAATCCCAGGCTGTCTCCAACGCCTTTCAACCTATCTCACCTGACATTGGTATATGTCCAGATTGTCTGAAGGAACTATTTGATCCACACGACCGACGTTATCGTTATCCCTTCATCAATTGCACCAATTGTGGCCCCCGTTTGACCATTATAGAAGACATCCCATATGACCGGCCGAAGACAACGATGAAAGACTTCGAAATGTGCCCGGATTGTAAATCTGAATATACCGATCCAGCCAATCGCCGCTTCCATGCCCAACCCATTGCCTGCCCAGTATGTGGTCCACAAGTCTGGTTGGAATATCCGGACGGTCATCAAAAGGTCCATAAAGTTGAAATTATACGAGGCAATGATGCTATCCTGGAAACCCATCGATTATTGCTCAAAGGTAAGGTTGTAGCCATCAAAGGCTTGGGTGGGTTTCACCTGGCTTGCGATGCCACCAATCCCAGGGCAGTTCAAGCGTTACGTCAACGTAAACTCCGCGTAGACAAGCCCTTTGCGTTGATGATGCCAGATATTTCAGAGGTTGAAGAACATTGCTGGATCAATGATGTTGATCGGCAATTGCTTGAGTCAAGAGAACGCCCGATTGTGGTCTTGCTTCGAAAAGAAAACTCTTCCATCGACTCAGAAGTTGCTCCGAAACAAAGTACTTTAGGTGTCATGCTTCCTTATACTCCATTACACTATCTATTGTTTACACCTCCAGATGGTATAAAGCCACTGCTTCGACGAGTGAAACCGTTTCATATGCCACCTCTGGTGATGACCAGTGGTAATCTCAGTGAGGAGCCAATTGCCATTGATAATGACGAAGCTCATGAACGTTTATCTGGCCTGGCAGACGCCTTCTTAATGCATGACCGACCAATCCGTACTCGCTGTGATGATTCCGTCGTCCGCACATATCAGGGTGCGATCTTCCCTTTACGTCGATCACGTGGTTATGCTCCATTTCCGGTCTATCTGGCAGCTCAATCTCCTCAAGTCCTTGCCACAGGAGCTGAATTAAAAAATACCTTCTGTATTGTGCGTGACCGTTATGCATTTTTAAGTCATCATATCGGTGATATGGAAAATGTCGAGACCTATCATTCGTTTGAGGATAGTATTAACCACTACGAATCACTATTCCGGATAAAACCTGAAGCCATTGCCTACGACCTTCATCCGAATTATCTAGCGACGCGTTATGCCATTGAACGAGCTGAGCGCGAAGGATTACCTTCATTCGGAGTTCAACACCACCATGCTCACATCGTCTCCTGCATGGCCGAAAATTCTTTACCAGCTGATCAGCCTGTGATCGGTGTAGCTTTTGATGGCACAGGTTACGGTGAAGATGGCGCTATTTGGGGTGGTGAATTCTTACTGGCAGACTATCAAGTTTATGAACGAAAGTGTCACCTGAAATACATTCCTCTGCCAGGTGGTGATACAGCTATCCGGAAGCCTGCCCGCACAGCATTGGCTTATCTCTGGGCATCTAAATTAGATTGGGAAGCGCAACTTCCACCGGTTGTGTCCCTCTGCGCGGAGGAACTTTCCATTTTAAAGTCTCAACTCAAATTAAATATAAATACGCCATTAACATCTAGCATGGGGCGTCTCTTTGATGCCGTTGCCTCAATTTGTGGCATTCGGCAAAAGGTGAATTATGAAGCCCAGGCCGCTATTGAATTCGAAGCTTTGGCTGATCCTGATGAAGCTGGAGAATTTAATTTTATTATTGAGCCAGTTGATGATACAGACAAGGAAATAACACAAATCGACCCATCACCCATGATAGAAGAAGTGATCAACGAGTTTAATCACCAGATTCCAATATCAACGATTTCTGCTCGATTTCATAATACAATCGCCAGGATGGTTTATAAAGTTTGTGGTCAAATTCGTACTGATACTGGCGTTAACCAGGTCGTATTAAGCGGTGGTGTGTGGCAGAATTTAACCCTATTAAATCGGACATATCATTTGCTCACCTCTGAGCACTTTAATGTCTTCATTCATCATCAGGTACCTACCAACGATGGTGGTCTATCACTTGGTCAGGCAGTTGTCGCCATTCATCGGATGGCTACCTGATCAATCATTTTCGGGAGGTCGTATGTGTCTTGCTGTTCCAGGGAAAATAACTGAGATATATGAAGTGAATGGTTTATTAATGGGGAAGATTGATTTTGGTGGGGTAACCCGTGAGGCTTGTCTGGCCTATGTGCCCGAAGCCAAAGTGGGTGACTATACCATTATTCATGTCGGCTTCGCCTTGAATCTAATCGATGAAAAGGAGGCCATGGAGACGTTGGCACTCTTGGGTGAGATAGCTGACCTGGAGCCAGACGAATGAAGTATCTTTCTGAGTACCGTGATGCAAATCTCGTCCAGGCGGTAATTAAAGAGATATCACTGACTGCCAAGCATCCCTGGGTCATCATGGAGATTTGCGGTGGTCAGACTCATTCCATTATGAAATATGGGCTGGATCAGTTGCTGCCTGAAGGCTTGGAGCTGGTTCATGGGCCAGGCTGCCCAGTTTGCGTTACCTCCTTGGAGATGATCGATAAAGCTCTTGCCATTGCCG
This sequence comes from Anaerolineales bacterium, assembly GCA_049287485.1. Lineage (GTDB taxonomy): Bacteria > Chloroflexota > Anaerolineae > Anaerolineales > UBA4823 > FEB-25. Next base: position 9,495 of record JBAQFX010000039.1, on the reverse strand, counting down.
TACAACCGGAGGTCATCTTTACTTCTTATGGGGATATGTTGCGTGTACCGGGATCGAATTCGGATCTTTTCTCTGCAAGAGCTTCAGGTGCAGATATTCGAGTCGTTTATTCTTCTTTGGATGCGATCAAGATCGCACAGGAAAATCCCGATAAACAGGTGGTTTTTTTCGCCATTGGTTTTGAGACAACTGCTCCTGCCAATGCAATGAGTGCGATCCAAGCACAAAATTTAGGTTTGAAAAATTTTAGCCTCCTAATATCTCATGTCAGAGTTCCACCCGCCATGCATGCCATCCTCGGATCACCCAATAACCGCATACAGGGATTTCTTGCTGCTGGTCATGTTTGTGCCGTGATGGGATATTGGGAATATGTGCCAATTGCTCAAAAATATCATGTCCCCATTGTCGTCACCGGATTTGAACCTTTAGATATCACCCAAGGGATCTTACAGGTTATCAGGTTATTAGAAAAAGGATCGAACCAGGTAGAAAATGCCTATGCGCGGGTAGTATCGTTTTATGGAAATCAACCGGCTCAAAAAATCATTAACCAGGTATTTGAAGATTGCAACCAAAAATGGCGTGGAATCGGTACGATCCCCTTGAGTGGCTGGAAGCTAAGACCGGAATTCCAAAAGTTCGATGCCGCAGAACACTTCCAGGTTCAAGAAATTAACCCTGTGGAATCACCGCTATGTATTGCTGGGAAAATATTGCAGGGTTTAAACAAACCCATTGAATGTCCTGCTTTTGCTAAACAGTGCACTCCCGAACATCCCCTCGGCGCTACCATGGTTTCATCAGAAGGTGCGTGTGCAGCCTATTACCGCTATGGAAGGTCAAGATGAACGATTCTCTCCCCACAATGGATGGCGTGGTTTGCCCAGTTCCCCTACCCCACCACCAGACGATCGTGTTAGGTCATGGAAGTGGAGGTAGGATGTCATATGACCTAATCTCTAAAATATTCCTGCCTGCTTTTGATAACCCCATCCTTCGAATAGGGGATGATGCTGGTATCATGGAAATTGCTGATGATCACGGTGAGGTTGGTTCGAGGTTGGCCATCAGCACCGATTCACACGTTGTCACGCCACTCTTCTTCCCGGGTGGTGATATAGGCAGACTGGCAATTTGCGGCACGGTCAATGACGTTGCCATGTTAGGCGCCACCCCTCGCTATCTGGCTGCTGGATTCATACTCGAAGAGGGTTTGGATATAGACATACTTCGCAAAGTTGTTGAATCAATGCATCTGGCAGCAACTGAAGCAAAGATTCAAATCATCGCTGGCGATACCAAAGTGGTCCAAAACGGTAAAGCCGATGGCTTATATATCAACACCACCGGGTTTGGAATAATTCCCCCCGGGGTAAATATCAGCGGTACGAATGCTCAGCCTGGAGACATGGTGATCGTTTCTGGTACCCTTGGCGATCATGGGATCGCTGTTCTGGCAGCTCGAGGTGAACTGAACTTTACTACCGAAATATCGAGCGATGTCGCTCCTCTCAATGGTCTGATTTCATCTATGTTAGGCGTAACCAGGGAGATCCATGTATTGAGGGATCCAACTCGAGGAGGTTTGGCTACCAGCCTGAACGAAATTGCCCTCCAATCCAGAGTTGGGATCAGGCTTTATGAAGAATCCATCCCCGTAAAACCCGCCGTTGCAGCTGCCTGTGAGATGTTAGGGTTTGATCCGTTTTATGTTGCCAATGAAGGCAAGCTTATTGCGATTGTCAATAAAGCCCATGGTGAAAAATTGCTCGACGCTATGAAAACGCATCCACTTGGAGCAGAAGCAGCCGTCATCGGTACGATTACCGATTCTCCTGGCGATCACGTGACATTAAAGACCGCTTATGGCACTACCCGTGTACTTGATATGCTTTCGGGAGAGATGTTACCCAGGATTTGCTAATTGCCGACTATCTGTCTCTTATAGCAGGGAGTTAATGATCCAATTTATGGATCACAATCCAGGCATTGGAGGCATTAATTTCGATATCAACAGTTGAATTTGGATAACGAAAAGAATCGGCTATTTCTTGTGGGGGAATAAAATGGCTGCGCATCAAGGTTAACTTTTCGATCAGTGCGATTATTTTCACAGATCTACTCCGGATATCAGGTTCCTCGATCAAGATACGACCACCAGGCTTGACTAATCGCCACAACTCTTTAACTGTTGACCGGTAATCTTCTACGTGGTGGAGGGCATCCACCATGATCACCCTTTCAAATGAATCATTTTCAAAGGGTAATTGCTCTGTTTCACAACAAATGGTGATCAACCCACCCTTTTTACTTGCCTGAGAAAGCATTCCCATCGAAGAATCAGCGATAATAATTCCTTTTACCATCGGTAATAATGGAAAAGATTTCCTTCCTGTACCTCCCCCGGCATCCAGTAATAATCCGTTTGTCGGCAACCCCGCCAGAACGCTGAACCGGCTTGTGTCACTAGGCTTGATAAAACGATCATAAAATGTAGATAGAAAGTCAAAATGATTAAAGGGGGCCATATCAATTCGATAAAATAATATGAAAAGCCTCCAACTAAAGGAGGCTCTTCGAAATCAAATCATAGAAGGTAGACATTAAAATTCATCTTCATCAATATAGAGATCATCGTCCTCGTCATCCACATCTACATCTTCCCAATCATCCATTTCATCTACTTCATCTTCTTCTTCATCCCAATCATCTTCTGTTTCTACATCATTTGCACGAGAATAGGTCATACATCCCATGTCAGGATCGATCTCTACAGCTGCAGCTCCACAATATCCATCATCCAGGAATACACAATCAACGTAGTGGCATCGTATTCGGGGCATGAATTCCTCCTGAAATAAAATGTTCTTTATCGGTCAGAACATCATCCCGATAATCTACTGAGTCCATTTTCATGACGGCAGTGATTTTACCTCAGATAATGCAAACAGAATAGTCTCTGTCAAGGGTAAATTTCATCTCTTTGCTAAGAGAGGAAATACGAGGCGACATTATATCACCACATCTCCTGGATTTATGTTTATTAATATTAGTGTTTTTAAGCCTCGGTTTCCCCCCAAGACATGTTATTTATCCTGGTCTAACCCGATGTGCTTCCATCACATTCGGTAATGCTTCTATTCTCGTCAATACTCTGGTTAATTGATCGATATCCTTAACCTCGAGCACCATATCGAGTACTGCGAGGCTTAACTTGGAATCATGATTTACACCCGCCTGGACCAGACTTAAATTGATTCCTTCATTAGCGACCAAATTGGAAACATCTCTGGTAAGACCATCCCGATCATAGGCTTTTACCCGCACCGATACCGGGTAGGTCCTCTTGGGTTCACCCCACGCCACTCGCACCAGGCGCTCTTTTTCCCGTAATCTCAGGATATTCGGACAATCGCTTCGATGAATTGTAGCTCCTCGACCTCGAGTGACATATCCGATAATATCATCTCCTGGTACAGGATTGCAACAACGTGCCATGGTGGTTAATAATCCTTTCAGTCCCACCACGGTGATTGTGTCATGGCTTTCAACCACGGTATCGGGGATTTGCCGTGTACCAAATTGCAATCCTTCTTCATCTTGTTCATTTTTCATCAACTGATTTGCAATTCGGATCAGGGGCACATCCCCACAACCAATTGCCACATATAAGTCTTCGACTGATTTGTAATCAAATTGATGCGCCAGCTGTTCAATATTGATATCGCTTACCCCCAACCTGCGTAACTCACGTTCTAATAAATCTCTTCCCTGATTGATATTTTGTTCACGTGCTTGCTTTTTGAACCAGTAACGGATTTTCGCTCTGGCTCTCTGAGTTTTCACCAGGCCCAGGTTGGGGTTCAACCAATCTCGGCTCGGTCCTCCACGCTTGGCAGTTAATATCTCAACCTGCTCGCCTGTACGTAGTACATAGTCCAGTGAAACCAACTTACCGTTGACTTTCGCACCCCGGCAGCGGTGGCCAATATCCGTATGTACATGATACGCAAAATCAATAGGGGTGGAACCTGCTGGCAGGTCGTATATGTCACCTTTCGGCGTGAAAATATAGACGCGGTCTTGAAACACATCCGTTTTGAGGCTGTCTACAAACTCTCCCGCATCCTCGACATCTTGCCGCCACTCCATCAATGAACGGAACCATAAGATCTTCTTCTCAAACGCTTCATCACGGGGAGCACCTTCTTTATACCGCCAATGTGCTGCAATACCTAATTCGGCATTCTGGTGCATTTCTGGGGTACGAATTTGAATCTCTAGTGTTTTCCCATCATCATAAAGGACAGCCGTATGTAATGATTGATAAAAATTATCTTTTGGCACCGCAATATAATCGTCGAATTGACCCGGTATGGGTCTCCAATGCGTGTGAATCACCCCTAATGTACTGTATGCAGATGGCGCATCAGGAACAATAATCCTAATCCCCCGAATATCGTGAACCTGATCGAATGCTACCCCTTTCCGCACCATTTTTCGGTAGATTGAATAAATATGCTTTGGACGCCCTGATATTTCTGTTTTTATGCCCGCCTGAGAAATAATATCCGTCAAATGCTCAATGATATTGCTCATTTCACGTTCACGATCCAACCGTTTCTCTGCGATATTATTAGCAATTTCCTTATACTTATCGGGATTCACATAACGGAATGCCAGGTCCTCGAGCTCCCATTTCATCTGCCATATGCCCAACCTGTTAGCTAGTGGAGCAAAAATATCCAGGGTTTCCTGAGCGATTCGCAGTCTTTTCTGCTCAGGCATATGATAGAGTGTTCTCATGTTATGCAAGCGATCAGCTAATTTGATCAGCACTACTCTGACATCTTCCCCCATGGCTAAAAATGTTTTACGGAGTGTTTCCGAAACCAGGTCGTATCGTCGGCTTTTTGACCTTAACTCAGCACTGTCATCCGGACTTGGCTCGCCTCGCCTACCGGCCACCTGCCGTAATTCTTCATCTTGAATTTCTTCTTCAGGATGCTGATCACCTCTGGAAACTCTGGGTAACTGGGTTAATTTGGTGACGCCATCCACCAATTTAGCTACATCTTCACCAAAATCATTTTTGATATCCTTTAACGTAACCTGCGTATCCTCTACCGTGTCATGCAATAGACCTGCAACAACCACCTCAACAGGCACTCGTAAATCTGCTAAGATGGAGGCCACGGCGACACAATGGTTCACATATGGTTCACCAGAAGCACGTTTCTGACCTTTATGTGCGTTTTCTGCCACTCGATATGCACGACTGATCAGCTCACGATCAGCAATCGTGTAGAAATCTGGTAAGGATTCCATTAATTTCTCGATTTGCATAATTTCGACCTTATCTAACATAGTATAACTCATCCGTTTTATGAGCGGCAAGGGTATTGGTAGTGCAATCTCAAATAATGTTGCCATGGATGAATGAGTCTTAATCTTCGCTATCTCAGGTATTTTAATTTCATCGATACTTTAATATTCATACAATGGCAGGGCTGCGGCAAATCCTGGATGCTGTATAGTAAAATTATTTACCGAAGCCACCAACCAGAAAGTGAGGCATCTTATGTGTGGGAGATTTACCCTTACGATTGATCCTGTGCATCTCCAGGAAGCGTTTCCCTGGGCAGTTATTCCCGATGACCTGGCTCCTAGATATAACATCGCTCCTTCACAACCCGTAGCTGTGATCCCCAATACCGGGGAGAATACTCTCACCATGTATAAATGGGGACTGATTCCTTCCTGGTCTAAAGACCCCTCAATTGGAGATCGGATGATCAATGCCCGAGCAGAAACATTGGCTGAAAAACCATCCTTTCGTAATGCCTATCGTCGTCGCCGTTGCCTGGTATTATCGGATGGCTTTTACGAGTGGAAACAGAATCCCACTTCTAAAAGCAAACAACCGGTATTCATTCGATTAAAAGATGGGCATCCTTTTGCATTTGCTGGTCTATGGGAGATGTGGAATGCGCCTGATGGTTCAGAAATTCGCTCATGCACGATTATCACCACCCAACCAAACTCTCTCGTGCAGCCTATTCATAATCGCATGCCAGTGATATTGCCACCGGATACGTATCAAACTTGGCTGGCGCCTGAAGATCGTCAACCAGACCAGTTAAACAATCTGTTGGTTCCCTATCCATCTACAGAGATGGTTGCTTTTGAAGTCTCGAAAAAGGTGAATAGTCCTCAGCTCGACTCTCCGGATTTACTCAAGCCTCTTGACGCGTTTTAAGGTATTTCAGGATCAATGCGCTTCAAACCACAGCAATTCTCCACAAACAGTCTACGCCGATTACCATACGGTGAGGATATCTGCCAGGTACTGGCTGTAGCCATGAATAGTGCAGATGCTGAAGGTGCTATCCGCAGAAAAGTGATCCTCAACGCTGGTCAGCTTATTGTTGAGCATAAAATCTACAATCTCCACTGTTATAAACGAATCTTTGTGCTCGGAGCTGGTAAAGCGGTTGTTCCAATGGCAAAGGCAATTCACGATATTTTGGGAAAACATATCACCTCAGGTGTGGTCATCACCAAGGATGGGTATATTTACCCTACCCACTCTCATTTTGAGAAGCAGATAGAAATTATTACCGCGCGTCACCCCATTCCTGACCATCGTAATCTGGATGCTTCAAATGAATTTCTTCCGATCCTGCAAAATTTAAGCAGTGATGATCTGGTGATTTGTTTGATCTCAGGAGGTGGCTCATCATTGTTGCTAAAGCCTTCCCATGGAGTATCATTGGGCAATTACCAGGAAACGACTTCGTTATTACTAAAATCTGGTGCAACCATCGACGAGATGAATACCATTCGAAAACACCTGGATGATTTTAAAGGGGGCAACCTGGCAAAACAATGTTCCCCTGCGACTGTAATTTGTCTAATCCTATCAGATGTTGTTGGAGATAATCTTGATATGGTTGCCTCCGGTCCTATGGTTGCAGATCCTTCAACCTACCAGGATGCATGGTCAGTCCTTGAAAGGTACCATTTGCTCGAACAGGTTCCCTTAGCAGTTCGCTCTCATTTAGAGCATGGAATTCGCGGGAAGATTCCTGAGACGGTCAAACCAGGCGATCCAATTTTGGATAATGTCCAGAATTGCTTGATCGGAAACAATGCCCAATGTACTCACGCTGCAATGCTGGCTGCAGAATCATCAGGCTTTCATACCCAATTACTGACGGCCTCCCTTCATGGAGAAGCCTCACAGGCTGGTAAATCACTCGCTGAGAAAGTGAAATCATTGCTTGCCTCACCCACCCCCATTTCCAGGCCATTTTGCTTGATCGCCGGCGGTGAGACTACTGTGACCATCCATGGAAATGGAATAGGCGGACGGAATCAAGAGCTTGTCTTGGGTGCGGTGAAAAGTATTTCTGGAGATGAGCCACTCATTTTTATCAGCCTGGCTACTGACGGCGGGGATGGACCAACTGATGCCGCGGGTGCAGTTTCAACGAACCAGACATACTCACTCGGGCTTTCCAAGGGGCTTGATCCGAGTGAGTATCTCCAGCGAAATGATTCGTATCATTATTTTGAGTGTTTAGGTGATTTAATCAAAACCGGACCAACATTAACCAATGTAAACGATCTGGTATTCATCTTTGGTCCTTAATTCATTCTATCTTCACATTCCTCAAGCGTAGACTGTTACTCACCACAAATACACTGCTAAAAGCCATTGCACCCGCAGCTATCATTGGATTTAACAATCCTGCTGCAGCCGCTGGGATTAGAATCACATTATAAAAGAATGCCCAGAATAGGTTTTGCTTGATGGTTCGTACTGTTTTTCGCGATAGTTTTATCGCTTTCTCTACCCCTCCTAGCTCTCCACTGATTAAGGTGATTGGAGCTGCTGCCATCGCAATATCCGCCCCAGTGCCAATGGCAATACCAACGTCAGCTTGCGCCAGAGCTGGAGCATCGTTAATCCCATCTCCAACCATTGCCACCACCGTACCGTCTTCTTGCAATTTTTTCACCTGGGCAGCCTTATCTCCCGGTAAGACCTCAGCTAAAACAGTATCAATCCCAACTTGCTTGGCGATCTCTGCTGCCGTTCGTTGATTATCTCCGGTAATCATGGCTATGCGCAACTTCATCGCGGATAACTCGGCAATCGCATCCTTCGAGCTTTCTTTCACCGGATCGGCTATGCCAATCAATCCCTCGAGTTTTCCGTCCAACGCAATGAGCACCACTGTTTTGGCTTCATTTTGCAGTCGGGTTATTGCCTCTTTGCCCTCCAGGGTGGAAACGCCATGCACCTCCATCAGTTTGAGATTTCCCACTAATAAATTTCTACCGCTCACCACTGCTTCTAAGCCCATCCCCGATTCTGCTGAAAATTCATCCGGTAATTCAAGTTCGATGCCGCGCTGCCCTGCTTCAGCCACAATAGCTTCTCCAAGTGGATGCTCACTGGCTTTTTCTACCGAAGCTGCCAGCCTTAGCAAATAATTCTCCCTATCCTGCTTGTTTTCCTGCTCTCCCAGTACTATGATATCTGTTACTGCAGGCTGACCCTTGGTGATAGTCCCCGTTTTATCGAAGACCACTACGTTTACTTTTCCGGCACGTTCGAGTGCTTCTCCAGACCGTAATAAGATCCCGTTCTCGGCACCTTTGCCGGTGCCAACCATAACTGCCGTCGGGGTGGCCAAACCCATCGCGCATGGGCAGGCAATCACCAGTACTGCCACCATATTGATCAATGCCCGGGTCAGTAAGTTCACCTCGGAATTCGCAGGTAGTGGGATAAGGAAGTACCAAATCAGGAATGTAATAACAGCGATGCTTATCACCGCAGGTACGAATATTTCTGATACGTTATCTGCTAACTTTTGGATGGGTGCCTTGCTTCCCTGAGCTTCTTCTACCAAACGGATAATTTGTGACAATGCAGTCTCTTTACCAACCTTTGTGGCTTCGAACTGTAAAAATCCTAGTTTATTTAAGGTAGCACCGATCACGGATTCTCCGGCTTTCTTTTCCACTGGCATCGATTCACCCGTGAGCATGGATTCGTCCACCGAACTGCGTCCCTCGATGACCACACCATCCACCGGGATTTTCTCTCCAGGTCGAACCAGGACGATGTCGCCAATCTGTACCTCATCGGTAGATACATCCATTTCCACACCCTCACGCATCACGTGGGCAGTTTTTACCCTGAGACCCATCAATTTCTTGATCGCATCACTGGTTCTTCCCTTAGCTCGTGCTTCTAAATATTTTCCGAGTTTAATTAAGGTGATGATCACCGCCGAGGTTTCAAAGTAAACATGTCCTGGGAATAACCCGAGTGTCACTATGAGCGAATATACATAGGCTACGGATGAACCCATTGAGATCAAGACGTCCATGTTCGCTGAACGGTTGCGCAGGGATTTAAACGCTCCCACATAATACTGCCATCCTACATAAAACTGTACCGGCGTGGCCAAAAGA
>JBAQFX010000038.1:0-16623 GCA_049287485.1 Anaerolineales bacterium | reverse complement strand
GGATATCATGAACCGTCTGGAAAGCCTGTTGAAAGTGCTTTCACTCGATTACAAACCCGATAAGGCGAGTAACCTTGCTTTGGGAATGGGAATATTACAGCTTGGACGTTATCGAGAGCAAATAGCTGAACACCTGAGCAGTGGCTTAAACCCGGACCGCCCTCACCGAGGACTGATCTTTCTGGCAGGGCTTTATCATGATGCTGGAAAGTTTTCATCGCAGAGCATGGATGAACGGGGAAAGATAAAATTCACCGGTCATGAGCAAATCGGAAGCAGTTTAGCTGAAAAAAGGGGACAGGCACTAAAATTAAGCAACCTCGAAATTACCCGGCTGGTGACTATTGTTTGCCACCATATGCGCCCTTCTTTACTTTCCCACACGGTTGAACTTCCGAGCAAGAAAGCCATATATCGATTCTTTAGAGATACAGGGGCTGCTGGGGTGGATATATGTATATTGTCACTGGCTGATATACTGGCAACCTATGGTCCAACGCTATCACAGGAACGCTGGAGCAAACACTTGGAGGTGGTGCGGATATTATTGAATGCCTGGTGGGAGAAAAGGGAAGCACAGGTGTTGCCATCTTCTATGGTCAATGGCGAAGATTTGATGAATGAATTAGGATTGGTGCCAGGACCGATCATTGGATATATGCTCGAATCAATTCGGGAAGCACAGGTCGCGGGAGATATCCATAATAAAGAGGATGCAATCAACTATGCAAGGATGATTTTAGCAGAGAATATAAACAAAAAAACGGGCTGATCGGATAAGCCCGTTCCGGATAGCGAGAAACAAACTAAGGATAGATCTCATCCAGAAAAGGAAGGTAATACGACCTACATCCCAATGGATGTGAACATTCTTCATATGGCAAGCGAGGTACTTCATCCTTGGGATACGTGCCAGTCAGGTTTTGACAGGCCGGGCAGGCATCTTCTGGAACAATGATCACGATGTATTTTATTCGGGGATTTGCTTGCATACGTGCGAGAGATTTTGCAGCGTCGGAAGTCTCCCAAATATCGTTTGTGCGTTCAGTCAAACGTGAAGATTGGTTTTCTAATGATTGATCATGTGGCTGGTGAGACACAAATTTGCTCCTGGAAAACGAATTTCCCTGATTTTAACCCAAGACTTTACAGAATCAAGGGCAATATCATTAATTACTAATGAAATATGGAAATTGGAGTACTTTTTTGGGAAAATTTGGTTCGCCGAGTTAGTTTTTGGAGATGAGCAACAAGAACTTCAGCGGAAATTGGTTTAGCCAGATAATCATCTGCTCCAGCATCCAGCCAATGGGCAATTGAATTAGGATTTGAGACTGGAGCGAGAACCAAGATAGGCGCCTGGCTAAATTCTCGTAATTTTTGGCATAAATTCCAACCATTTTCTGAGGGTTGCATGATATTAATAATGATTACATCAGGTTTCATCGATTGGGAAGTGATAATTCCCTCAGTGCTTGAGTATACTTTAATGATTTCATAGCCGTTAGGAAATAACATTTGCTTTAGAAAGTTTTCCCCCAATGTGTCCTGGTCGAGAATCAGCAGCTTTGTAGGAGATGAAATTGTCATGAATTCAATTATGCACTTGTTTTAACGATTAATTCCTTATAATCTGTTTACACATTTGTTAGGCTTGCGAAAAGAGATAAGTCAGGATATGATATTAGAAATCATGTAGGTGGAGAATGGATTTGCTTTTACCCTGCCCGAATTGTAGCCAACCAGTAAGCCAGGAGGAGCTTGAATGCCCGCACTGTGGGGTAAACCTGGCGTTGGCAGCGGTCATAGGAGAACAAGAGGTAATTAATAAAATCATTGATAATCCCACCATACCGATCACCCCCGAGATCCTGGTGCCTAGGGTGGGAGAATTACTGATTGAGAAGGGGGTCTTAACCCAAGAAGGATTACAGCGTGCACTGGATTATTCTAAAAGACCGGGAACAGATGGGCAGCAACGACTAGTAGGTCAAGCTCTATTGGAATTGGGACTTATCGATCGTGAAATCCTGGACCAAGTGATCACCGAGCAAATATTACAACTCCATACGGCATTACAGCAATCTAACCTACGGTTGGAGCAGCGGGTTAAGGAGCGTACACAAGAACTTCAATCAGCACTCAGCAAGCTAGCAGAACTAAACCAGCTAAAATCAAATTTCATCTCTAATGTATCGCATGAATTACGGACTCCGTTAACCCATATCCGGGGTTATCTGGATCTTATGAATGAAGGTTGCCTGGGCGAATTATCTGATGAACAAGCGGTTGCGCTGGATGTCATGTTGCGGTCCGAAGCACGATTGGAAGAGTTGATTGATAAGATGATCCAATTCTCTCTCGAAGCTACCGGTCAGTTTACCTTGCAGATGAAACCAGCGAACTTCAATGAGGTCGTAAATCAGGCACTCAAACAAGCAAAGATGAAGGCAGCCAACCGACCAGTAGATCTGATGGTAAACCTGGGAGAAGACCCGTGCAGAGTGCGGATCGATCATGAAAAAATTCAATGGGTGGTGATGGAGCTGGTGGATAATGCGATAAAATTTACACCTCCTGGTGGAAGCGTGCGTGTCAGGCTGGATAAGGATGGCGATGTTGTAGACTTTCAGGTGAGTGATACGGGAATTGGAATATCGGCTGAGCGTTTGTCCGAAATCTTTGAACCTTACCATCAATTGGATGGTTCAAGCACGAGACGATATGGAGGGATTGGATTGGGGTTAGCTCTGGTGAAGAAAATCATCGAAGCCCATGGATCACAAGTGGAAGTATGCTCAGAGATTGATAAAGGTACATCGATAAAATTTCAATTACCTGTCCTTGGTGCAGAAGCATGATGAATGATGTTGATGAGAAAAATGGATCAGTTGTCCTAAGACCGGAGGATCTCAGGGCGGTTTACGCCATAAGCCTGGCGATTGCACAATCAGAAAGTATTGATAGTGCAATGGATCTAATCGTCAAACACACCCGGCATGTATTAATTTTCGATAATCTGGTGTTATATATCCCACAAGACCATCATGGACTTGATCCGTCTTATGCACGGGTTATCGGGCGTGGGAAATGCGCGGAAGGTGAAATTGAGTGGGGTGAGACGATCGCAAATCAGGCATATCATTCGCAAAACACATCGTTATTACAGGAAAAACTTGAAGGATGGGAGGACAACCGCCTGTTCTGGCGCGATTTTCTGGGACTGCCGCTCAAAGCAGGAGAAGAAGTTGTGGGTGTGCTGGTGTTCGGAAGATTTGGTGGCCCTCCATTTACCCAGGAACAAATTCACTTGGCAGAATTCATCGCTGCACAGACTGCGCAGTTAGTAGAGAATCACCACCTGGTGGAGAGGGTGGCTAAATTGGAAGCCGAGCGCTGGTTACGACGCATGCAAGATGATTTCATCACCACCATATCCCACGAATTAAGAACGCCAATCGGGTTTATCAAAGGCTATGCCACCACACTTTTAAGGGATGATACAAGTTGGGATGAAAACTCGCGGCGCGAATTCCTGACGATCATCGATGAAGAAGCAGATAGATTACATGAGTTGATTGAAGATTTGCTTGATTCATCGCGGTTAAAAGCTGGTACGATGTTCATGCAATTTCAGCCTGTGCGTATCGACATGTTGTTGCGTGAGATCGTCGTCAGAAGCACCTCCAGATATGCCTCCCTGGCTGTCCAATTGCATGCGGATCATGATGTGGTGGTAATGGCTGACCCAACCCGTATCACCCAGGTATTTGATAATTTATTAAGTAATGCGGTCAAGTACGCTCCCGGCTCGCCGGTAACCATCACTTTAAAGAATACAAATGATGCCTGTAAAATTTCAGTTGAGGACAAGGGACCTGGGATTGCCGAACATCATCTTGAGCATTTATTCGAACGTTTTTATCGGGTACCGGATACAAGTGTAACCATACATGGAACTGGGTTAGGATTGTTTATTTGTGAGGAAATTATACGTGCCCATGGAGGGAAAATTTCTGTTCACTCAATTGTGTCTAAGGGTACGACATTTACGATCAACTTACCAATCAAGATGGATCACGAAGATATTCATATCGGGGAAAAGGAGGCAAACCCATGACGAAAAAAATATTAATCGTAGATGATGAGCCACGCTATGTCCGTCTCATGGAAGCCAATCTGATCAGTGATAATTATGATGTGCTCAAAGCTTACAATGGAGAGCAGGCACTGGAGATTGTGGCAAAAGAAAACCCTGATCTGGTCTTGTTAGATATCATGATGCCTGTATTAGATGGTTTTACAACCTGCGAGCGTATCCGGAAGTTTTCAACTGTGCCGATCATCGTTGTTACTGTAAAAGGGGAGGAGCAGGATCGGGTGCGGGGTTTGGATATAGGTGCAGATGACTATATCGTTAAACCGTTTTCGGCGACAGAGTTACTGGCGCGTGTGAGGGCGGTATTGCGCAGGGCGGCAAAACCTGCTACCATGCCGACACCATCGATATTTCACCATGGTGAAATGGAGATCGACCTGGCTAAGGCAGAAGTCTTCCTAAATGGAAAGATGGTTTATTTATCCGCTACTGAGTACCGGATTTTATTGCAGCTAGCTCAAAATGTAGGTACTGTGATCCCTTCCGAGCAGATGCTGAGAGATGTGTGGGGTGTGGAATATCAAAAGGATAAGGAAATCTTGTGGGTAAGCATTTCACGCTTGCGACAGAAATTAGAACAGGATCAGAATAATCCCCAGCATATTGTTACACGCTCAGGGGTTGGATATATCATGCCGATTCTCCAGGATTAATTACCAAAGCAATCGATTTATTTATTAATATCCGATACTATGCCAAATAAACCAGGAAGGTGTTGAGATGACGATCAACCCAATCGTGAAAATCATCAGAGCCAAGAAGTTGGGGGTATTGATCCGTGATGTGAGACTAAAATCGGGAAAAAGCCTGGAAGAATGTGCACAGGCTATGGGTATCACGGTTGATGACCTTATGGCAATGGAATATGGCGAAAGACCACCGACTTTACCGGAGCTTGAGTTATTTGCATATTTCCTGGAAGTGCCTCTCGATCATTTTTGGGGGAGTGAGACCCTAAAAGCTGATGGAAATGAAAATATGGTAGATAGCACTGAAATCATTAAGCTAAGGCAGAGCGCGATTGGGGATTTGATCCTTCAGGCACGAAGCGAAGCTGACCTGTCCATTGAGGAACTGGCAGAAAAAACTGGCATTTCAGCGGATGACCTGCAATCGTATGAGAAAGGTGAGGTTCCGATACCATTACCGGAACTTGAGATTGTGGCACAAGCCCTGAATAATACCATAGGCGATTTCGAAGATCAGCAAGGACCAGCAGGGAGTTGGTTTTCCCAACAAAAAAACATTAATGAATTTCTTGGTCTTCCGCAGGATTTACAGCAATTTGTGGGTAAACCCATCAATCGGCCATATCTCGAACTAGCTGTCAGATTGAGTGAGTTAAGGGTTGAGAGATTACGTGCTCTGGCAGAAGGATTGTTGGAGATCACTTTATAAGGGCATGGAAACATATGATCCAAAACAGCTTGCGGATGAGGGCCAAGCTGAATATGGCAAAGGAGAATACCTGTCAGCGGCGAGGTTATTTAAAGCAGCCGCTGATGGCTTTTTAGCCTCGGGGAATGAGTTGTTCGCGGCAGAGATGGCGAATAATTGCAGCGTCGCTTTCCTTAAAGGTGAAAATGCACAATCCGCATTAGATGTCGTTATGGGTACTGACGAGGTATTCGCTAAGCAAGGTGAAAGCCTGCGCCAGGCAATGGCTATTGGTAACCAAGCTGCAGCTTTAGAAGAATTAAACCGAACGGATGAAGCGGTGGATGCTTATGAGAGATCCGCAGAATTATTAAAGGGCTTAGGTGAATTCGAACTCCGCGCCTATGTACTGCAGTCCATCTCGGCAATCAAGCTACGAAAAGGACATTATCTCGAAGCTTATGCATTCATGCGAGAAGGAGTAGTGAGGATGGATAAACCGAATATCCGTCAAAGACTCTTAAAATCTCTGATCGACCTTCCGTTTAAATTCCTAAAATAATACTCTGAGATTTAGCTAAGCGAATAGCGTAATGATTACCAAATCCCTTTGGTAATTCCTCCATCTACGGTTAACATGACACCAGTGATATAGGATGCCACAGGGGAAAGCAAAAACACCACCGCATTGGCAATTTCCTCAGGACTAGCCATGCGACCCAAAGCTGTGTCTTTAACCTGGCGTATGGTTTCGTCCTCCACGGTGGTACCATTTACCCTGGCGCGATAGGAAAATAAATCAACCACGCGCTCAGTAGAGGTCCAGCCGGGGAGGATCGAATTGAAGCGAATGCCTTCCGCTCCCAGCTCGGAGGAGAGGGTCTTGGTTAAGCCGACAGTGGCAGCGCGAATACTGTTGGATAGCACCAGGTTAGGTATGGGTTGCTTGACAGCATAGGAGGTCATGGTGACTACACTGGCACTCGCGGATTGCCGCAGGTATGGAAGGGCAGCGCGGATTAAGCGGACATGACTCATCAGGGTCAATTCAATGGCATTTTGCCAAGCAAGATCATCGAATGAATCGAATTTACCCGATGGAGGACCACCGGCATTGGTGACAAGCAAATCCAGGCCGCCAAAGGATTTGATTGTCCGTTCGACAAGAGAGACAGGAACTTCAGGCTGACTGACATCGCCCATTAACGGGAGAATTTCCCCCTTCGTCTCTGATACCAGCTGACCAGCTGCCTCGTTTATGGTTTGGGTATTGCGTCCATTTATGGCTACAAAGCAGCCTTCCAAGGCTAACAGGCGAGCAACAGCGTAGCCCAAACCGCTCCTAGAGCCAGCAACCAAAGCGCGTTTGTTTTTCAGTTGTAAGTCCATATCACCTTCCTAGTTAATGATTTCAATATGATCGTCTACAAGGGATACATCCGGCCAATTCTTATTGATCCAATGAATGACAGATTGAAGAGAATTTTCGGAAAACTGGTGGTTGTTGCTGATGAGCGCACAACCGAGGGTCACTTCATCCCAATCATCAAGGTGATCGAGTTCAGAGACTGAAATGTTAAATTCTCGATGTAAGCGAGTAATGAGTGGCTTGAGACGACCACGTTTCTCTTTAAGGGATTTACATCCAGGGAGTTGGAGTTGTAGCGTGAGGACACCAATGGGCATAATATTTCAAGTATAATATATTCCCATGAATAAAGACAGAAATATCCTCCCTTGGGTACTAATCATCGGAGTCCTAGTCATCCTGGCACTGACTGCTACTGGGATCATTCTTTCTATTCAAACGACGACGCGGAAGGTAGTCCAGCCGGTAAGCGACATGACCAGTGACCTCGGAACGCAGGTGGCGAAGATACTGCATCCCACACCTACGGTGTTACCCGACCCAGTAACCATTATCAATCAAATACGTCCGTTGGCACGGTTGGAAACCATCCAATATACGGTTGAAAAGGTGATTACTGCTGAAGTTGGGCAAGGAGCACTGGCTCCATTGTTCGGTGACCGGTTGCTGTTCGTGGGACACGGTTACGTCACGGCTGGTGTAGACCTGACAAATTTAGGCTCACAGGATCTGGTGTTTGAAGATGGGCAGATGAAAATTCACCTACCAGAAGCAGAGATTTTCGATGCAACATTGGATAACGGTAAGTCCTACGTGTATGACCGTGAAACAGGATTGTTGACTCATGGAGATGTAAACCTGGAAACCGCAGCACGTCAGGCAGCGGAAGAGCAGATCAGACAGGCAGCTCTGGAAGACGGGATTTTACAACAAGCACAGGCGAATGCGGAAAGTTTTATTCAAAGCCTGCTCAACAAACTTGGGTACGTGCAGGTGTCTTTTATCCAGATAGAGAAGTAACCATAGATATAACATCTAATATTTAGAGCCGGTCTAACCAGGATGTGTGGGTATATTTATAATGGACCAGTTGTTCAGCTCGCATCTTTTCTTGACCTGACAAGTCTTTGCGAATAAACTCAATATTTAATGCCGATTGGAAGCCTTTGATAAACGCCTGAACAACCATCTGCCAGTCGATTTTATATCCGAGGATTTCCTCAACAGTGGTGGCATGGGAAAACAAGCGAACCGCGGCGTCTTGCCGTTGGCCTTCATCGGCGTACACAAGCACCTTGGTGATGCGGGTTAGATCGCCCCACAGGGGGAGTGTGCCATGTTGGAGTACTCCTTGCTTACGGCGTGCTTGAGCGCTGCCCATAAGCTTTTTACCGTGCGCAACAATTTCATAGTTGGAGGGTGCTTCAAAGCAAACCGGGGCATTTTGCTGGGAACCTGGTGATATGGGATTGGCAGCTGCGGGTATATTTAAGGTCTGCAAAGCAGTCAATAGAGGTTCGGACAAACGCTGGTAGCTCTCTAAAACACTCCCTTTAACCCTGGGTTCGGTCAAAGACGCGATCACAGAGTAGGTGAGCTCATCGGTATGGAGGATCGCCCGACCGCCAGTGGGACGACGAACCCATTCCCAATCAAAATGAGATAAATTTGCCTGATCAATGTCGGAAGATGGCTGCGCATAACCAATGGATAGACAGGGTGGTTGCCAGGCATATAGACGCAGGCAAGGAAGCGACAGATTTTGAGTGACACTTTCCAACAAAGCTTCATCCACCGCCATATTCCAGGCACCACGCGAAGGAGGGGTGATTAATAACCGCCAGGTTTGATGAGAGTAATTCATGAACGATTCCGATTGATCGCAATCAAGGATTGCCCGTTGGGGTATAGGTATCGGTGGCCGTGGGGGTTACTGTAGCGGTGGTGTCAGTCGGAGGGGGTGTACTAGTCATGGTCTGCGTGGCAGTAGTGGTAATTGTCGGGGTGGGAGTGATGGTGCGGGTTGGTATTGGAGTTTTAGTTGGCACCGGAGTGCGGGTATAGGTGGGCAGGGGGAAAAAATTCAATTTGACACGAGCCATAAGGGCATAAGAGCTTTTACCGTAATTCCTCCAAACCCATAGATATTGGTCAATAGCGTCTCCGGATTCTCCCAGTAGATCGTAAATAAGAGCAAACGTGTAATGAAATTGGTCACAGATATTGAAGGCGATACAATCTCCGGCAAAACGAGGGGTGTCGTACAACTCAATAAGCCTGTCGAGAATAACTGATGGATCCGTACCAGCCATTAAATCATTCAGGGCTTGCTGGTAGCCATCGCGAATGATGGTCGGACGAGCGTATTCGACATCCACCCATTGGATATAAGCGACATTTGAATCTGGAAGATATTTATATATAAAACCTTTATGTAGCTCGAACTGAATGACGGGGATTTCACCGGCAGGCTGATGAAAATATGGCAGTGATTCTCCGGCTTCAAAGACCTGCACAAATACTGCCTGAACTTGAGTTTGGGCACGGTAAAGGATCCAAAATTCTAATTTTTCTCCGGGTTTTGGCTGGATAATCACCCAGCGTTCCGATTGACCGTCCTGATCAAAATCCATGAGACCACTCGAGCGGATAGTGATTCCATAGGATTGAAGGTAGGTTATCGCTTGATCAAGATCTGAGGTGTCACTCATTTTCATCAACGCACGAAAGGCATCGCGCAGGTTACAGAATTGAGCCAGCTGACAGGCAATGAAAATATCTTCAGGGGCTTGATAGACTAGCAAGAATTGAGCGGCTGGTGTCACCCAGGTGGAATCAGGAGTGACGGGCGAATCAATGAGCTCAGACATCAGGTTAATTGCCTCAGACGGCTGACCCGCTAATGCGTATAAGATCCCTAGACGGTAACGAAGCTTATCGAGTTCATCAGCTGGGTAAGGATGACCGTGGATATCTATTTCTGGAGGCCATACATCTAACATTGCACGGGCGACGGTGATAGATGGTTCCGGCTCCCAATTTGTGGTAGCGACATTTAAAACAGTCTCACAATAAGCAATCAGACCAACAACTGGTTCAAGTTCATAATGAAGTGGAGTGAGAATAAATTGACTACCATCCCAACTATACTCTTGGGTTACATAAACAGGACAGGCAGGTAATAAAATATTTGTTACCTGAAGATTATTTGTATCTGGTGAGTTTTTGACAATGCCTAACTCTGTGAACGGTTCCAATCCAAAATCAAGCGGTGCTTGAGCCTGGATAGGAAGCTGAACTGGAGGTGTAACAGTGAGATCGAAAATATGAGGCATGACGAATAGAGTCAGACCTGGAGTTGACTGGCGATAAATTACCAGTTCTGGATATTTATCTCCGGTTAGTTCATCGTAAAGAAAACCATTTTCATGAGGTTGAGTAAAGTTAATATCATTTAATAATGGATAGATTCTTGTTCCATGGGGATCTTCAATTAACCAGAGATAAGCACTACCTTCTCCGATGATCTCAATTAATCCACGCCCGAGCTCACCAGGTTGGGGGGAGAGTGGTGAAATTAGCAATGTGAGCCTAGTTTCGTAAATGCTGAACCAGGAGGGAAGGTCATTGAGGCGGACCTGACCAGCAGCAATCGCGGATTGGATCAGGTCACTGTAAATCGCAATCCCAAGGGGATCATTAATTCTTACGAGATTGTATGCCCGGTCCCAGCGCCAGCGCCTAGCATCAAATGCTTGTGGAAAACGCAGGACTGCCTCTCCTTCAGCATAAGCCAGCGCTCGAAATGAATCATCCGTTGCAGTAAGAACGGTATTGGCTTTCAGTAGCTCAATGATCCTGGATTGTTCAGTAAGGTCCCAGGGTTTGAGCTCGTACCAGTTGTTCAACCTGGCGGGCGAGGCGGGGGCGAGGGTGCGAATCAAGGTGGGAGTTACGGTGCTGGTTGGAGAGGAGGTCAAAGTGGGGGTGGAAGATGGACGTAATGTCCAGGTGGGGCGGGGAGTAACGGTGAAGGTGCTGGTGGGTGTGGGAGATGAGCTAGCAGCTGGCGTGAGGGTAAATACCTG
The DNA here is from genome assembly GCA_049287485.1 of Anaerolineales bacterium. Lineage (GTDB taxonomy): Bacteria > Chloroflexota > Anaerolineae > Anaerolineales > UBA4823 > FEB-25. The sequence goes on along the minus strand of JBAQFX010000038.1, from coordinate 5,630 downwards.
GGTAATATTCATCATGGTAGGACTGGCGCTCGGGTGAGCGATGTAATCTATCAGCATCCCTACAAAAACCAGGAAAGCGAGAGCGAACAAAATCATGACGGGAATGAAATATGGGGGACGTGAAGATGAATTATTAGCCATGCGGGTGGATTATTCCACTGCAGCAAGAAACTCAGATAAGATAATCTCAACTTGTGTGGGGTCTAATTCTTGTAATGGAGGTTTGACCTTCCACAATGGAAAACCATGCAGGTGGGACAATAATTGTTTTAGTAAGGGGGGCATGGGTTGGTGGCGATCCAATACTTCGCGAGCGTGGCTCAGTCTCTCCTGGGTGATTTCATCAGGATGCCCTGTCTGAAATCTATCCCAGACAAGCCTGTGAAGCGGAGAAAGCACATTCGCCATAGCAGTAATGCACCCGGATGAGAAGGATTGTAATGACTGACTGAACAGCCGGTCGTTGCCGTTCAACACCAAGAGATCTTTGCCAAAACGCTCTCCCAGGATACGTGCCCATTGCGGGTCACCCGAGGAATCTTTGATCCCTACGAATTGATCTGGGAAAGCATCTTTTAGACGTTCTAACAAATCCAAAGAAAAGCTTACTCCTGAAACAGGCGGGATGTGGTAACCCAACAATGCCCGTTCAGAAGGGACAGCCTTCTTGAGTACCTGCGAAAACCAGGTAAACAAACCTTCATCGGTCGCTTTTCGATAATAATATGGTGGTAAAACGACCACAGCTGCAAAACCAAGATCAAAAGCTGATCGGGTGAGATAAACGGTATCTCCCAAGCTTGGAGTGCCAGTTCCAGCAAGCAGGTGAAAATTTGGGATGGATTCGCACACCTTTGCAGCAGATTTATATACCGAAATCCGTTCTTTGAGCGAAAATGAAGGTCCTTCACCTGTTGTACCCATTATGAGGACGCCGTGGCAACCACGATTGGCAAGGAAGTGTATCAGGTTGGTTAATCCATCGAGGTCAGGTGAAAGATCAACTTTCAAAGGGGTAACAGCAGCTGCATACACCCCCGACAGATGAGTGATATTTCCCATAGGTTGATTATACTGGATTTAGTAGTTCAGTTGCAGTTGGATCATTCAGAATAATTGACAGCGATTTCTGGGCGATCACTTTCTAGGACTTTGTAAATTTAATTGACTAATATCAATGTTAGTTTACTTGATTAAGTATTGATCAATTGTTATAATATTCACATTCTTTTATCTCCGGAAGATACAGTCGGGTCATTGGGCGCATTTTCCAGCACCTGGCGTTTAAAAAATATAAAAAATTTTAATAAGCGGATGGTCCTCGACTTGATCTGTTTTACACCTGAAGGAATTTCTCGGGTAGAGATGGCAAGGTAGATGTATCTGACGCGTTCGGCCATCTCGAGCATTATTAACGAACTTAATCGAACAGGGTTAATCGATGAGATAAAGATAGGGAATACCACCGGGGGATGCCGGCCAATCCTGCTATCGATTAATCCGAAATTCGGGTATGTGGTAGGAATCGACATGGGGGCGACTCACCTGGGAATCATGGTAAACGATTTTTAAGCTCACGTAATGGAAGAAATCGATCAGCCTTTTTTTGTAACTGAAGGTCCGAGCAGCTGCCTGAGGCAAATTGACCATCAGCTGAAAGAATTGTTAGGCAGGATGAATTTGGAACTTAGTAAAATTTCTGCCATTGGGATATCCGTTCCAGGTCCGGTGATGTATGAAGCAGGAATGGTGAGCTCCCCCCCCATCGTGCCTGGCTGGGACATATTTCCTTTTTTGCAAACATCTCGAAGAATTATGGCAAGTACCCGTGCTTATAGGAAATGACGCGGAGATGGGAGCTATAGGTGAATGGGCATATGGGGCAGGGCGAGGTAAGAATCATCTGGTTTATGTAAAAGTTGGAACCGGGGTGGGGGCTGGCTTACTATTGGATGGACGGATATACCGTGGAAAAACAGGTTCAGCGGGGGAAATTGGGCACATCACCATCCAGGAAAATGGATCATTTTGTAGCTGTGGGAATTATGGTTGCCTAGAAGCCATGGCGGGTGGGCGAGCAATAGCCCGGAAAGCTCGTGAGGCAATCGAAAAAGGGCAACGTACTCAACTTTCTGCAATTCACCCGGAGAAGATCCTAGCGATCAATGTGGCCCAGGCAGCTCAACAGGGTGATCACTTAGCGCAACAGATCATTACCGAGGCTGGTATATACTTGGGTATTGCTGTCGCGAGTCTGGTTAATTTATTTAATCCAGGTATGATTGTGATTGGTGGTGGGGTCTCGCAGATTGGAGATCTGTTACTTGAGCCAATCAGAAAAACTGTAATGGAACGAAGCCTGCATTCTGCTGCGAAAGAAGTCCGGATTACTTCTGCTGTTCTTGGTAAACGAGCATCGAGTATGGGTACAGTTGTTCAGGCAATTAATCTCACTCTAGACCGCCTGGTAGATGTATAATTGAGATGAAAGGAGGATTAAATTTAGTCTATCCAAAATTACAACAATTTAATCACCAAATTTAGACCAATTCAAACTATATCTTGTGATAAATAAAAACGATTCGTAAAGAGGAGAGAAAAATGATTAAGAAATATTGGAGTCTGCTGACTGTGATCATATTAGCCGCCATGGTTATATCAGCATGCGCAAGTGCTACGGTTGCAACGGTCGAACCGACTGCAACGACCGCTGCACCAGTAACCATTACAATCTGGCACCAATGGGCTGGTGATTACCTAACCGCCATTCAGGCAGTATTCACTCAATACATGACTGAACATCCCAATGTGACTATCGTCCTGGATGCACCTCAAGACGTGCCAAGTGCCCTGCAGGTTGCCATTCCGGCAGGAGAGGGCCCCGACATCATTGGCTGGGCAAATGATGCCATTGGAAAGTATGCCATCAATGGGTATATCGTAGATCTGGGAACTTTGGGTGTAACCCAGGATTTTCTCACATCTACATACGAGCCGGCTGCGGTAAACGGTGTGGTATGGCAGGATAAGATTTGGGCACTCCCAGAGAGCCAGGAAGCCATTGCGATTGTATACAATAAAGCTGTGGTGAGTGAGAGTGACTTCCCATCCGATCCAATGGACTTCACTGGACTGTTGGCAGACGCAAAATCATACGCTGATGCAAATCCTGGAAAGTACTTGGTGTGCAACCAGGGTTTTGGCGGTGCTGATCCCTATCATGAAGCCCCGGTTTACTTTGGTTTTGGCGTGCCAGGCTATGTTGATGATGCTGGCACCGTTTACCTGAATACTCCAGAGGCTCTCGCAGCAGGTAACTGGATCAAAGAATTCAGCGCTTATGCGCCACAAGAAGCCAGCTATGATATCTGCAATGCGGGTATCACTGACGGCACGTTTGCTTCCTGGTGGACTGGTCCTTGGGCCATTGCCAACCTCGAAACTGCTGGCATCGATTATGGCATCCTGCCGATGGGAAAGCCATTTGTTGGAATCAAAACCCTGATGATCACCAAGAATGCTGTTGATCGGAATGCCGCTGATGTGGCATTGGATATCATGAAATATTACACCAACCAGGCGAATGAGACGCAGGTGGCATTGACTAATAAAACCATTCCGGCCAATACTGCCGCGCTCAATGATCCCCAGATCCAAGCATTAGCCACCATCAAAGGATTTGGTGCTTCCGCAAACCTGGGTATCCCCATGGCAAATACTCCATACGCAGATGCTCAGTGGGGTCCGGTAGGTGATGCGACCCAAGCCATTTGGAATGGCTCACAGACACCTGCGGAGGCTCTTGCAGCCGCCCAAACCGCGATTGAGACAGCCATTGCAGGGATGAAATAAATATCAATAAAATAAAGGAGGGGGCGCCACGAGCGCCCCTCCTCATCCTATAGTCAAAAAACAAAGGATCAAAGGCAAAGAAGTTAAGCCATTGTGAGGAGGTCGCGATGATTGCTTGGTCTGGGCGAAAAAAGGCTTTAATGATCCTCGCTTTTATAGGTCCAACGATATTAGGGATTCTTTTATTAAACATCTACCCTATTATTTATAACGTTTTCATCTCGTTTACTAACCGTAACCAATATCACCCAAATCCAGATTGCAGTATTCTCATAACAAGTATTATTGAGCCAAAATGCTGGCCAATGTTTAAAGAAAGTGTAGGGGTTGGCACACCCTATACGATACAATCACCGATATTCGCCAACTATGAAACGCTCGTTGGTCAATTATTGACAAGCTCTGGATTATTGGCTATCCTAAAGATCATTGTATGTTTTATTCCCCTATTGGTCGCTGGACGAGTGAATAAATTCTATGACCGTAAGATAACCAGGCCAATTTCAGGGGTTGCTGTGTGGATCTTAGCATTGGCTTTAACCCTATTGATTGCCTGGTTGGTTAATTTCCTGGGTGCGATAGATGCCTTACAAGCCGACAGTGATTTCTTCATCGTGGTTTTTCGTACCATTCTATTCGTAATTATCACTGTTCCGATCAATTATATTTTTGGGTTAGTGTTAGCGCTGGTATTAAACACAGAGTATATCAAGGGCAGGACATTCTTCCGGACGATCATGATCATTCCCTGGGCGGCCTCCACGATGTTCATCATTATGTCATTAGTATGGCAGTTTTTCTTCCGCGATGTAGGAGTGATCAACCAAATCCTTAAGATATTTAATGTAAAAGGCCCAACATGGTTGAATAATCCTACGCTGGCGTTAGGGATTATTCTCCTGGTTAACCTGTGGTTCTCGTTTCCGTTCTGTTTTAACATTATCCTGGGAGCATTGCAATCCATACCAGCAGACCAATATGAGGCTGCAGAAATCGATGGTGCTACATACTGGCAACAGCTAATGCACATCACGCTACCATTAATCCGTCCCGCGGTGGTGCCAGCGATTGTGCTCAGTGCCATTGGTGCGGGCGGTTTCCAGATGTTCGGAACTGTTTGGGCAATTACCACAGGTGGACCTTCGCGAGGGGCAGGTGTGCCAGGCGCAACCGAGCTGGTGATGGTGTATGCCTATAAACAGGTATTCCAGTTCAATGCATACGCCAAAGCAGGAGCGTTCGCGGTGATCATTTTCATTTTCCTGTTCATTATGACCCTTTACAGCTTGCGTATCACGCAAATCACGAAAGGAGCATACGAATGACCCGGCGACCGAGATCCACGATTTTACTCGTTCAATACGCGTTCCTGGCATTCATGACCATTTTCGCACTTTACCCGATATGGTTTGTGATCCTTGCCTCTGGACGAATTGGACAGCGTTTATACACTTTAAATCTATTAGGCATGTTCATCCCCACATCGTTCAATTTTGATAATTATCAAATCATGCTAGCTGGTCAGCAACAGCCATTCCTGTTGTGGATGCGTAATAGCGCTTTTGTGGCACTGTTTACAACCATAGCATGCTTGCTGGTGGCGACCTCAGCGGCTTTCGCTTTCTCACGGTTCCGATTCTATGGTCGTGAAGCTGCGCTGATCCTGCTGCTGGCGATCCAGGCATTTCCGGGTGTACTTTCTTTGGTTCCAGTAGCACAACTGCTAACGGCGATGGGACTGTATGCGAATCTGTGGGGTTTAGTGCTAGCCTATGTGG
>JBAQFX010000037.1:0-6607 GCA_049287485.1 Anaerolineales bacterium | reverse complement strand
GATTTGTCTTGACGGACAAACAGAATGGCGTCATTTTGGGAGTTGGGTGGGTAGACCCGGTCAGACTGTGTGGCTGGGGAAAGGATGGTTGACGCAATACAAAAGTTTTGCGGTGAACTTGCTGGCGTATTGGAAAATGGGAGAAGACGAACCATGGTGCTTGGCGACGAACCTGCCTGACCGGCAAATGACATTGCGGGCATACGCTCGCAGAATGTGGATCGAGGAAATGTGCGGAGATATGAAAAGTCACGGCTTTGACCTTGAAAGCACTATGCTGCGTCATACGGATAAGCTTTCCCGATTGGCTTTGGCGGTGGCTTTGTTGTATGTCTGGTCAATTTCCATAGGCACAAAAACGATCCAGAATAGTCAAAGAGAGCAAGTTGACCGGAAAGACCGGCGTGATCTGAGCATTTTCCAAATAGGTTTGCGTTTCATCGAATGGCTATTGATAAATTCGATCCCGTGTCAAGTTATACACTGTGTGTACCGATGAAATACCAAACTGTAGGGTGGCTAGGTGATTAGCTTATTTTCATCATTCAACGGAGGAATTATGATCATTGAGCGTTCTATGATAATCTTTATTCAGCACCCTCTCCTATTGATTCGCAGTATACTTATTTATCGATACGATGAGGATTCTCCCATGAATGCACAAGAACGCTTCAATAAAACCATGAATGATGATTCAGGAGATAGACCTCCCTTATTCGATGATGGAATCCGCAAGGAGGTCTTGCGAAAATGGCATTCGCAGGGGTTAAACAAAAAAGATAGGCTCGAAACCCTGTTTATCTTCGACCGACGTGAAGATATTGAACCCAACCTGGAACCTATCCCAACGCCCACCCGATGGCCGACAAATCCGGATGGGATGAAAAAATTCGCGGCACGGCTGGATCCCAATGATCCCCAGAGATTGCCCGATGCATGGGAAAGAAAATTGATCGAGTGGAGAAACCGAGATTATCCTCTCATCTTACGCGTTCATCGAGGCTACTTTTTAACCATGGGTGTTCACGGATGGCATCGTTTTACCGATGCTGTGCGATTATTAGTGGACGATCCACACTTCGTTGAGCTGTGGATGAAGATGTATGCCGAGTTTTGCTGCCAGCTGGTTGATAAGATCCTTCGCCAGGTACAGGTGGATGCTGCACTCTTCAGTGAACCCATTGGTGGAAACCATGGTCCCTTGATATCACCTTCGATGTACGCATCCATTATTTTGAATAGTTATCAACCGATTGTTAATGTTTTACAGGCAAATGGAGTTAAAACGATCATCTATCGTACCTACGCCAATACCCGCCTCCTTTTACCATCGGTCGTGAATGCAGGCTTCAATTGCTTATGGGCTTGTGAATGCAATCCAGAGGCTATGGATTATCGTCAAATCAGGCAAGAATTCGGTAAAGATTTAAGATTAATTGGGGGAATCGATTCAGATTCATTACGCCAAACCCAGCAGGATATCCATCGGACAGTGATGGAACTGGTGCCAGGACTATTAGACGATGGAGGTTTCATTCCCCTGGCAGACGGACGGGTGCGCGAGGATGTTCCTTTTGATAATTATGTCTATTATCGAAAGTTGCTGGAGCAAATAACCGGGGCAGGCTAATCCAGGGGGCAGCTGACTCCATTGCTCAATACATTCGAACGATCACCCTCCTGTATCATCATCTACGGGATACAAGACGCTCGAATAGCTCGCTCCTTAAATTCCCTCTGTGCAAAACTCTTTCTTTATGCTATAGTTAGCCCCTGTGTCTAGCCAAAATTTAATATTGGCTTACTTTCCGCCCTTGGTGAGTCGCCAGGCAAGATCCAAGAGCAAACCCGAGGAAAGGAGGAATTTCCCATGCGTGAATATGAATTGGTTTTCATTGTCCATCCAGACCTGGACGATACTGCGCTTAAAGACGTGGTGGAAAAAGTCAGTGGATGGATCACCGAAGCTGGGGGTAACGTTTCCAAGGTTGATCTCTGGGGAAAAAGAAAATTGGCTTATTCGATCCGTAAACAAAAAGAAGGCCAGTATGTACTCTTCAAAATCCAGATGGATCCGACCTTTGGTGCTACCCTGGAGCGCAACTTACGTTTCCTGGAACCAGTGATGCGTTTCTTATTAATTAGTGTCGATTAATCGGCACAAGGAGTCCAAAATGAGTCGAGGGCTTAACAAGGTAATGATAATAGGTAATCTCGGGCGAGATCCAGAGATGCGCTATACGCCATCAGGTAGACCAGTGACGACATTTAGTGTAGCAACCAGTCGGTCCTGGAACACCTCCGAGGGCGAAAAGCATGTTGAAACGGAATGGTTTAATGTCGTCGCCTGGAGTAACCTGGCCGAGATATGTAAACAATATCTCACCAAAGGCCAGCAAGTGTATATTGAAGGCCGTTTACAAACCAGGCATTGGGATGATCAGGATGGTAATAAACATACTTCCGTTGAAATCGTTGCCAATGAGATGATTATCCTTGGTGAACGGCGCGAAACTGGAGAAACCTCAACCGAGTCAGAATCAGTTGATGAAGAAGAATTTCCCTTCTGATTTCAAACTGATAATAAAAATACGTAATTTTATAAATATTAAAGGAGTTAGTACGAGTGGATACAAATGAAACGACAAACGAAGCACGCGGAGGCACGAGGCGTTTTTATTCGCAACCTCGCGTGTGCCAATTCTGTACAGATCGAAGTGCAAAAATTGATTATAAACAGACAGAAACACTACGCCGGTATGTCACTGAAAGTGGCAAGATCCGTCCGCGTCGCCAAACAGGAGCCTGTGCTAAACATCAACGTGAGTTAGCCCGGGCAATTAAGCGCGCTCGCCATCTGGCACTGTTACCCTTTACTGGAGAAGTTCTACGATAATTTATTCATACCCAAGTGTCGTGCAATACCCGACATGCATGAATCGATGAGGTTAAAATGGCGAAAGGACAAAAGAGCCAAATCGTAACAAAGAAACATCTTGCCCGCCAGCAGCGCGAGCGCATTCAAAATCGTTATATTCTGGGCGTCAGTATTGCGATCATCGTAATCGTTGTGGGGCTGATCGGTTATGGCATTCTTCAACAGTATGTTCTTCAGCCGCAACAGCCCGTTGCCAAGGTAGCCAATAATGTCATTACCACCAAGCAATTTCAAACCTATGCCCGTTATGAACGGCTACAATACATTCAACAGTACCAACAATATCAGCAGTTTGCCCAGTTATTTGGCAGTGATCAATCAAGCCTGAGCTACATCCAGCAATATTTAGCTCAAATTGAGTACCAGCTTGAACCGACTAATCTTGGTCAGAGCGCATTAGATTATCTGGTTGCTAATCAAATTATTCAACAAGAAGCGGATAAGCGCGGAATCACGGTCACTGCTGCTGAAATTGATCAGTCGCTTCAGGATTATTTTGGGTATTACCCCAATGGAACACCCACGACAGAACCCACCACGATTGCTGTGCCGACCTCAACACTGAACCCAACGCAGATCGCTTTAGTTCCTCCCACTGCAACAGCAATTCCTACTGCAACCACCACACCCACACCTGAGATCACGGTGACCCAAGAAGTCGCCAGTTCAACCCCCGTTGGTGTGATTTCACCGACGATACCTGCACCAACCAGCACCCCACTCCCCACTGAAACCCCCTACACCCTCTCGGCCTATCAGAGCGACCTTAAAACCTATATGAGCGACATCCATTCATTCGCTGGTCTGTCCGAGGCCGATTTCCGTTGGATTTTCGGAATGCAGCTGTTACGTCAAAAAGTCTTTGATGCCATCACTGCAGATGTTTCAATCCAACAGGATGAGGTCTGGGTCAGACATATTGTCGTCAGCGATCAAGCTCAAGCTCAATCGATCTATGATCGCTTAGCCAATGGTGGGGATTTTGTAACCATCGCTACTGAAGTTTATTCTGGAACCACCAACACCATCGATCTCGGCTGGTTTGGTATCGGTACGTTAGATGTAACTGCAGAGAAAATAGTCTTTAACATGCAGATCGGTCAATTCAGTGAACCGATCCAGACGGCAAATGGATGGGAGATCTATCAAGTTTTAGGTCACGAAGTTAGAACATTAACTGATTCACAATATAATACTTTAAAGCAAACCAACTTTCAGGATTGGATTGACCAACAAAAATCAGCAGAAAATGTTCAGACATTTGATATCTGGCAGACCAGGGTACCAACGAGTCCAACCATTCCGCCAACCCAAGCATCACAGTAGTCCAGACACGATCTGGAAAGAAGGTTCAGTCAAGTTTCCTGGTAAATTCACAGTGTGATCGATGACCAAAATGCCCTCACACTGTGAATTTTTACTGGGTGTTCACCCATAGAGATCATCTAGATCGAGGCAGAGATGGATAAAGTATTTATCAGGAATATTCTTGCGCGGGGTATCATCGGTCTTAATGAATGGGAACGGGATAAACCCCAGGATATATTAATCAATATAGATCTATATACCAAAACACGAGATCAGGCTGTATCGGACGATATGACTGAGATCATAGACTATAGCAAGGTAACCAAGAAAGTGATTCGTCACGCCGAGACTGCCAAACGCTTTACAGTTGAAGCACTCGCAGATGACATCGCCCGGATTTGCTTGGAAGATACAAGGGTATTAAAAGTGACTGTCCGGGTTGAAAAGCCCGGAGCAGTGCGTTTTGCCCAAACGGTTGGAGTGGAAATAGAACGTAACCGGCTATAACGTTAAAAACGCATGGGTTCAGAGCCGCGCGATATATTATCTAGAAATTCTTGGCGTGTGGCTAAACTTTTTCTAAATGCACCATGCACGGCGGAGGTGGTCATTCGCGCATCATGTTTTTTAACGCCACGCATCATCGTACACAAGTGGAGACCTTCCACCACCACTCCGACACCCTTCGGCATTAATGCATCATTGATAAAATCGGCTATTTGGCGAGTCATCCGTTCTTGTACCTGCAATCGACGGGCGAAAACATCCACGATCCGTGGTATTTTCGAGAGCCCGATCACTCGCCCCCTGGGCAAATACGCAACATGCACTCTCCCCATAAAGGGGAGCATATGGTGCTCACACATGCTGTAAAACTCAATGTCGCGTACGATGACCATTTCATCATACGTGACTTCAAATAATGCGTCCTTGACAATTTTATGAGGGTCTACTCGATATCCGGCGAGCAACTCAGTATACATCCTTGCGACTCGCTCGGGAGTTCTCTCTAGACCTTTTCGTGCGGGATTTTCTCCGAATGCGATGAGCATTTTAGCTACAGCATCTTCGATCGCATTCAGATCCATATCCGTGGATGGGACCATCTCATCCATGATGTCATTGTTGTTATTCAGATCATTCACCATGTTTATTCCTACGTATCTATCATCACCCTAGTGTGCGAGTGTTTCTAGACCTGGTTTTCTCAATTTAATTTTTTATCTTATCTCGGTTTCAATTAAGCCATACAATCCATCGCGGCGGAGATATAGGACATTGACGGAATTTGTGACTGAATTATAAAATACGAAAAAGTCTTCATGACCCAATAACTTCATTTGTTCAAGCGCTTCGAGCTCATCCATGGGGGTTAATACAAACTTTTTTCTCCTTACAATTAATGATTGATCCTCTTCACCTTCATCTTCTGTCGCTACAGGAATGACCTCAGAAGCAGGTTTCCCATCTCCGCGTCCTTTTTGACGTTTTCCTTTAAACCGCTCCATCTGACGCTGAAGTTTATCTAGTGCAGAATCCAGTGAGGTGAAAACATCATCCGAGCGTTCTTCAGCGCGTAAGATATAACCCTTCCCGCGGATCGTTATCTGTGCTACTTGTCTATCAGCAGCACTCCGAGCTGATTTTATATAAGCCAAGTCGACCCGGGCTTCATCAATATCGCCCAAAAAACGATCTAATTTCGAAACTTTCTTCTTCGTGTAGTCCAAAATTCGATCTGTTATCTCTATATTACGTCCATAGACCTGTACTTCGAGTGCCATTGGATATACTCCTAAAAAAATATTTTTATGACCCTAACTGACCTGATCCACTTTGAGCACATGATGGCCGGGCCAGCTGCTTAAGAAATTACCCTAAGATAGATTAACTTCATGATTTGGTTGAAAAACAGCACGGGCAAGCGAAAAACCATAAATTCTTGATGCTCCTGCCTCTACCAAAGCTTTTGCACATGCATTGATTGTGGCTCCTGAAGTCGCCACATCATCCACCACAAGAATATTTTTCCCTTCTGCTAGCCTGCGGTCAGCCCGGAAGGCGCCTTCCATATTCTCTTGCCTTTCCTTCAAAGTAAGCCCAACTTGCGTTTGGGTTTCCCTTATCCTGGTTAGTAACCTTTGAGAGAAATATATTCTTTGGGAAAGTGCAATTGGCCTAGCAAGCAAAGTCGCCTGATTATATCCACGCTCCTCAAAACGGACAAGACCTAATGGCACAGATGTGACGATATCTAATGACCAATTAAGCTTCTTGAGGCTGGATATCATCATCTCAGCAAGCACTTCTCCCAAACCCATATCTTGTCCATACTTTAACTTATGAATTGCCTCCCGGAGG
>JBAQFX010000036.1:0-2822 GCA_049287485.1 Anaerolineales bacterium | reverse complement strand
GCTACTAACCAAATCAACCCTTCCATCTTTCCCTCCTTATAAAACCTTCATCACTTCTCTACGCATGAGCAGGTAACCCGACACCATGATCACAATCGCAATCGACATGGCCACCTGCACCATCGGTTCGCTGAATGAGGCACGCGTGGCAGGATCTTTCAACATCACCAGCAGAACGCCTCCCAGCATTATTGGGATCAGCCTGGCGGATTGGAGCGGTTGGGTAGCCTTGGCTATTGCCTGAGTACGCACGGCAATAATGCGCTGAATGGAAGTCGCCGTTTCGCTGAAGACCTGCGCATATTGACCACCCCCGGCTCGATGGTAACTCTCCAGGAGCATAGCAATGTTAGAGAGCGACAGCGATGGAGACCGCTTTGCCAGATCCCGCAAAGCCTGCTCGGTAGACCGGATGCGTATGTCCTTGGCAGTCTTCAGCAGCTCAGGAGTTAGTGGGTTTGCACCCTCGGAATTCAGTGACTTCGCCACCTCCTCCAAAACCTCATCCAGGCCTCGATTGACCTGCAATCCAGGTGCAATTCTGGAAAGAGCGATGGCAAGTTTTTCATCGACCATCCGCCCCCGGCTACGGGCTTTCTCCTGGATATATCCGAAGGGGAGATAGGCAAGCACACCGCCGACTGCCAGGGAAGGCAACCCCGGAATGAAAAATAACCAGCTCAGGAATACGCCGGTGATACCCATACCTATGGACAATAGATAAAACTGCGTTGTGGATAGGTTTACGTGGGCTTCCATTAGTTTATATTTCAAAGTTCCCTTGGATAACTCGGACAGTTCCTCGACAAGCTCTACTGTCTCAGCAGCATGTAATCGTCGGGCGCTACGCGAAGTAAGGTATATCCAACGCCCTGACAGTTCCCAGGCAATGATGATCACAATCGTGACGACAATTCCAGCAATTAAATAAATGGTAGTCACTACATCCATAACCAAATCCTCCGAAATGTTAAAGCAATTTCCTCGTGTCTGAGCATTCAATGCCATTTCCATCGAGCCATATCCAGTGAGGATCATCAGGTGAGGAATGATCATCGTATCTCCAGATTTGTCTGAATCGCACCCCCTGTCTCTGGGTGATACGGCTGAGCTGGACAATCTCGGTTATCCGGCGAACTTCATCCCGAATACCGATTTGCACCAGCAGGTCGATACTGTCTGCCATTACCTGTGCAGCCTCGTGGGGTCGAATTCCCTCATCAGCGCCCATGATGGTTGCCAACCGCCGAAATGCTTCACGAGGTGAATTGGCATGGAAAGTACCAGCTCCAGAATGGCCAGTTAGCATGGCACGAAACATTGCCAGGGCGGCTTTTCCATCACGCACCTCCCCCACAATCAGGTAATCCGGCGCCATGCGCATGGCGTCATCGACTCCATCGGCCAGGGTGTAGGGAGGTACCTCCGAGCCAGGCGGGACCGGTCGCCCTTCGATGGTTTGCACAGTATCCCGATCGATCCAAATTTCAGCCGGGTCCTCGATCTTTATGATTCTCCAACCTACAGGCAGGTAGTTGCATAGCGCGGATAACAACGTAGTCTTTCCAGTGCGTGTACCACCCGTGATCAGGATTCGACGACCTTCACGGACTGCCGATCCAAGGAACTCCATCATTTCCGGAGGCATAAGCCCACGTTCAAGGAGCCATTCCGAATGAACCGGTTTTTGCTCGTAAAGGCGAATGTTGACCGAAGGGTAACCATTCCCTGGAGCAATCACCGGGTGGAGCACCTTGATTCGTCCCCCTCCTGGGTTGTAAAGGGTCGCCGGCAGCCTGGCATTGACACTAGGAGTGGCTTCGTTGAGAGCTTTGGATTGGCCTCCCAAGAGCAGGGTGATGATCCGCCATACTTCGTTGGCATCAACTTTTAGATCTACAGTCTCCCAACGCACGCTGCCCTTCGGCATGACCTGCACCAGTCCCGTAGAATAAATTGTTATCTCCGAAAGATCCGTTCGAGCCGGGGGTAAAAACAGGTCGAGAAAACCCAAACCCAACACACGCCGGGCGATCTCGTCTGTAATTTTGGTGTGATCCTGGATGGGTGGATACAGACCACGCTGGCGATAGGATTTCCCAACCAATACATGGATGCGGCTTTTAACTTTTCCCTGGTCCTCTTTATTTGGAGACCGCAATGTTGAGGAGTCGAACTCCCGATTGATGGCTTCTATAACCTCATCAATAACCTGGAGTTCGATGTTCTGGTCATCCGGGGGATTGAGGATATGCATATTTTCTTCCAACAGACCAAGCACCATGGTTCACCCTCCCATGCGGACGCGGATACCCAGGAAGCTGCGGCCTTTGTGATGGTTGTGATTGCCACCATGATCTGGATTTCCGTAGAATGTGTCCACAATTCCCGCGATGCTCCTCCCCAGGTCCTCGGAAACATTGACAGCTGGACGAGCTGCATCTTGCGCTTGAGGGATGACAGGATCGAAGTCAATCGTCGCCATGACCGGAGGAAACCAGCCGTATTCGTCCGAACCTTTTTGATGAAAGCTCGCGGCGGTAAATGTGGAATTCTTCGTACGCTGGTTCAGAACGACAAAAATGCTTTCCTTAGAAACGCGATGGTCACTCTGCAAATCTTCCGTCAGTAATCTTGCGAAATGCGCCGTGGCGCGAACACCTTCCAGTGTAGGCCGCGAGATGATGAACACCAGGTTTGCTACCAGGAGCTGTTGTAGCGTCCAGGCACCCTCGCCGGCAGGCTAGTCGATCAGGATCGCTCCATAGTTAAATGCATAAGAAGTAACAACCAGCGATCGGATTGATCGCGGATCCTCTGGG
>JBAQFX010000035.1:0-5398 GCA_049287485.1 Anaerolineales bacterium | reverse complement strand
GGACTGATTAAAATATGGGAAGCCTGACGAGTTTGGCGCGCTAAAAAAGCTGAGCCTCGGATGGCCAGGTTATCGCTCTCGGTTCCACAAGAGGTAAAGATGATCTCCTCAGGCAGACAGTGCATCGTGCGAGCAATCATCTCCCGCGAATTTTCCAATCCTGTTTCTGCAGCTTGCCCATATCGATGGATCGATGAAGGATTTCCGAATGCCTGGCTAAAAAATGGCAACATGGCCTTTAAAACGCGTGGGTCTACCGGGGTAGTGGCCGCGTAATCGAAATAAACCTGCTTCTCTTGCATCATGGCGAAGATTATAACCCTGAAATTAATATTATCATCGCTACTGCAACCAATTGGTTCTCAAAACGTAAACCTAATATAATCTGTTGTAATTAAAAACAACACAGGCTATAATCTAAACCAGTATAAGCAAAGATTAAGTATTTTCGTCCGGAGGATAAAATGAGTGATATTAAGGATCAGATATTTCAAAAAATTACCAATAGTATGGATATTTTTAAAAAGATCGCCAGCAAGATACCTGGTTTCAAGGGGTATGTGGAGCGACAGAACCGCCGTGATTCAGATAAGTTAATTCGCGATACGATCTTCCAGCGATTCCGTGAGCTTGAGGGCAGGGTATCGGATCTCCAAGTTGAATTTATCAATCAGGGAGAAATAAACCTCATTGATGATCTAGAAAAAGCAGCCTTGCGCTTGCGCACTTTTGCTGACCGTGTTCGAACAGCTCCACGCGGTTATTCCAGCTTATTTGAAGCAGTGAAGATCAACGAAGCTGAATTAGCCAAATTATATGAGTATGATGCAACATTGCTTGATAAAACGGATGAAGTCAGCCGAGCGATCGATAATATTCAAGCATCCGTGGGTACGGATGGTTTACCGGCAGCGATACGCAACCTTCAAACGATATCCAAGGAATGCATCAAAGCATATGACCGGCGCCAGGAAGTTTTGGTTGCCCAGTGACACAAGGTTTAATCAGATAATATTCTGTAGGAGATTATGACATGGCTAGAATTTTTGATGTAGTTGAATATCCCAATGAGATGCGAGATGAAATCGTCCATCGATTCCCTGAGACAGGTCCGGGAGACTTTCGTATTGGCAGCCAGGTGATCGTTCGCGAAGCACAGCAAGCGGTTTTCTTCAGGGATGGGAATGCGCTGGATACGTTTGGACCCGGACGCCACACTATCACCACAGCTAACATCCCTTTATTGATTGACAAAATTGGTCCCGCCCTCTTTAATACCGCAACACCGTTCCCTGCAGAGGTGTACTTCGTTTCAATGAGGGAGTTCGCTGACCAGAAATGGGGCACACCCCAACCCATCATTGTGCGAAACCCTGGGATGGGTTTAGGAGTCGCTTTGCTGCAGGGTTTTGGGAATTACAGTTTCCAGGTGAAGGATGCGCAGCAATTTGTCACACAATTGGTGGGTGCCCAGGGCGCATACCGCACGGAAGATATCGAGTCCCGTATGCGAGCTATGCTGCTCTCCAAATTGCAGGACCTGCTTGGTGAGACTGCGGCGAAAAATGATATTCCCCAAATGATCGGCTTAACCGAGGAATTGGGTGCAGGGGTACGTGCCAAGGCACTTGAGGACTTCGAAGCGATTGGATTAACCCTAAAAACATTCTATATCGAAAACCTGAAACCATCGAGCAAGTCAGCTGAGGAGCTGCGGGCGATGGGTATGCTGGATATGGCGACCTATACTCAGTTACAGGCTGCAGATGCCTTGCGGGATGCTGCTCAAAATCCAAGCGGTGGGGCTGGGTTAACCGCGGGGATCGGCGCTGGTGTGGGCATGGGGCAGGTAATGGGATCGGCCTTGCAAGGGATGACCGGAGCAGGTGCGGCGACACCTGCCGGTGGGCAACCCTCGGGTGGGACACCTTCTGGGGCGATGCCATCAGTTATGACCCCCTCTGAAGCAGCCACATTTTTAAAAGTTTCCGAAGAAGATGTGATTGCCTCGATTAATTCAGGGGACCTGAAAGCGAAGAAAATTGGCAACGCTTTCCGCATCAGTAAAGAAGCTTTAGAAGAATTTTTAAAAAGCTAACGGATATATAAAAACCGGTGCCTGAAAAGCACCGGTTTTTTGATTACGCAAACAATTCATTGATCTCTTGGATCAACTCAGGGGCAAGCGGTTTGTCCTTGGCTGCTTTGCGGACCGCCTCTTTTAGTTTTTTTAGGGGCAGGGTCAATATGGGGGCATCCTCGACTACCAGTTCCACTTTCTCATTGGTAAAAACCAGGGTAGGTTTTGGATCGGGCACCTCTTTATCCGGAATTCTTTTATTTAGCAATTTTGATATTGCTTGAACCTCAGCTGGAGCTTCCAGGTCTGGTCGGCCTACGCCTTCCTGGGCAAAAGCGCGTAGGTAACGCTGCATGAAACCACCCCCTTTTTGTTTCCAGCGTCCCTTTTCATACACGATCTTCCCAACCTGATAGTATGGCATAATCACCCATAAACCAGATGGTCCCACCAATAGGTGCGCTGCGGGCGTCATATAATGATAAATGGAATATTGGTCATTGAGTCCCTTTAATCCCTGGTCTATGAGCTCATCTGGACGTGGTCGCCTTCCCCAACGGTTTCCATAATATAAGCCAATTTGTGAAAGGGCAAAGCCAACTAAAAGTGCCACCCAGGCAAAGCTTGCAAAGTTGGGGAAACGGAAAGAGATGAACATCCCACCTACCAGCACCAGTAATCCACTGATGGTAGCAATTTGACCGACATGTCCATTACGTTTGATTAACCTTTCATTGGTAAAAACCTTCATCAATGCATCCCTCTCTATTTTTTATTGTGGAGTTGAGTGATGATCATATTTCTTTAATATTAAACAAGCGTTTTGTCCTCCCAATCCAAAGGAGTTGGATAAGGTACAACGCACATCCTGTTTGCGCGCCTGGTTCGGTACATAATCCAGGTCACATTCCGGGTCGGGTGTTGCATAGTTTATCGTCGGGTGGATGATGCCATGCATAATGGTCATAACACAGGCAATCGCTTCCAGGGTTCCCGATGCACCCATGGCATGCCCTATCATCGATTTTGTCGAGCTGATCGCTAATTTATAAGCATGCTCACCAAATACATTTTTGATTGCCTTGGTTTCGGTTGAATCGTTTAATGGGGTGGAGGTGCCATGTGCATTAATATAATCGATTTCACCTGGCGAGATTCCCGCATCTTCGAGCGCCCAGCGCATGGTGCGCATGGCACCTTCAGCATCTGGTTCTGGTTGGGCAATATGATATGCATCGGAAGTGGCAGAATGACCGATGATTTCTGCATAGATATGCGCTCCTCGCTGCTCTGCATGTTCCAGACTCTCCACCACTAACGTGCCAGCGCCTTCAGATAAGATAAACCCTTCACGGTCGGCATCAAAAGGACGGCTGGCTGCCTGCGGGTTGTCGTTATAATTTAGGGGAAGAGCCCGCATGGCGCAAAAACCGGCTACAGAATAATCTTTGATGAGAGATTCTGTACCACCGGTGATGATCACATCGGCTTTACCGTGACGAATCAGTTCAGCCGCTTCACCGATGGTTTGCGTGCCGGTTGCGCAGGCTGTAACAATGGTACTGTTAGGTCCAAGGCATTGGAATTGACGGGCTATTAAAAACGATGACAGATTTGGTATTCCGAACGGGATGGTGAAGGGATTCACCCGGCTAATTCCTTGACTGCGAAGCACAATGATGCCTTCATCGATTTGATCAATACCGCCCAGAGCCGTTCCGTAAACAACACCTGCCCGCTCCTTATCTGGCATCATCTCCGGTAAACCTGCATCTTTGACTGCCTGTATGGCAGACACCAGGGCAATTTGAGCCGAACGTGGTAGGCGACGGGCTTCTTTACGATCCAGGTACATGTCTGGATCGAAATCTGGGATTTCTCCCGCAATCTGGCATGGAAACTCAGAGGCATCAAATTGAGTGATCTTGCGAACCCCTGAAACACCGTTAATTAATCCATTCCAGTATAAGTCGATGCATGAGCCTAAGGGAGTGACGGCGCCCATTCCAGTAATGACTACTCTTTGTGAATTCATTCAATATCCTTGATGGTTTGTTTTTGTAGACTTTCTTGAATTGCTGATTGAATAGAACCAAGTAAATTGGCTTTGACTGCTGATCGAGCGGCTTTGATCGCACTCACCAAAGCATGCGAATTAGAGCGCCCGTGACCGATGAACACCAGGCCATTTACACCGAGTAATGGTGCCGCGCCATACTCATCCGGATTGAGCATGGCTCTAATTTTTACTAGCGATGGCTTGGCCAGAGCTCCACCGAGCATAGATATAGGATTGGATTTCAACTGCTGGCGGAGGATATCCATGATCAACTTCGCCACAGCCTCGGTGGATTTTAATAAAACATTGCCAGTAAACCCATCTGTCACCACGACATCTGCATCTCCAGCGAAGAGCTCTTTTCCTTCCACGTTTCCGATAAAGTTTAACCCACTGTCCAGTAACAGAGGATAAGCACTTCTCACCAGCTCATTACCTTTACCCCCCTCTTCTCCATTGGATAAAATACCAATCCTGGGGTGATTAACCCCTCGAACCTTCCTGGCAAAAATCGATCCCATGATGGCGAATTGAACCAGGTGCTCGGGTTTACAATCCGGGTTTGCACCGATATCCAGGATGATGCAGAATCCATTTTTTATCGGGAAGGTAGCCGTCAGGGCTGGTCGTTCAACCCCCGGGATGGTTCCCAGGCGAAAATATGCGGTTGTCATTGCCCCACCGGTATTTCCGGCAGTTACAAAAGCATCAGCTTCACCTGATTTTACCAGATCGATTCCTACAGCCATGGAAGTCTTTGAATTCCGACGCTTGGCTTTTAATGCCAGGGCCATACCCTTATCGACCATGGAGATCGTCTCAGTTGCATTAACCAGCAGGATCGATCCTGAAGTTACCCCCAAAGTTTGCAGGCGTGGCTTTAATATATCAGCCGGACCAACCAGGATGACTTCTTCACCAAAAAGGCGCGCAGCTTCAATCGAAGCTACAAGCTCCGGTTCAGGACAGGTGTCACTTCCCATTGCATCCAGTACAATACGCATGGTTTACTCCTTGATGAAGGTTTCTTGACAAGCGCAGTTAGCCGATTATAATACCAATACCTTTTGCGCTGGTGCTGGAATTGGCAGACAGGCATGGTTGAGGGCCATGTGCCGCAAGGCGTGTGGGTTCAACTCCCACCCAGCGCATATGAAGCTGCCTGACGTTAGGCAGCTTTTTTATTCACCCAGCTTCATTTTTCTCTCAAGCAGGCGTACCACCCCGGATAGGAATAAGGTCATGGTTAGATATAAAAA
>JBAQFX010000034.1:0-7670 GCA_049287485.1 Anaerolineales bacterium | reverse complement strand
TTGACGTATTCCCTTTGATCTTGGGTTTGCCTTGCTCCCCTTTCAAACGATTATTTTCATCTCGCAAGCGTTGATTCTCGACCTGCACATCACGCAAGTCCGCAGATAATTTTTCCACCAGGTTCATTAGCTGCCCAACTAATTCCCGGGCGTTTTCGTCTTGTATGGCGTTCAGATCAAGTTTGTCAAACATGGTAATAAAATTTTAACAGCTTATGCCAAAATTTAATAGTCTTCAGTTTCTTTCTTGTTTTCCCCAATTTATTGAGATGATACTTTTTTTCTGTATAAAAGGATTATCAAGATTGGATCCTCATAAAACTGAGTTATACTTTCTCGATTCCTGAATAACACATTACCCAAACCTGATCTCCTAATCACTAAGAACGGAGAACTAACCCGCTGACCACTTCCTTCTCCATGCCCATCTACCTTCCGCTCGATATTACCGGTCCCGGCTCAGTTTACTTGCTCGTTGTGTTGGGTTTCTTATCCCTGATTGTCGTAAATCTGCTCATTGCACTCGTTGAGGGTGTTGCACTTACCTTGCTCAATTGGAACCCATTTCGTCCATCCATGACGGTCTCCGTCATTATGAACCTGACCTCCGGCATTCTAAACGGCATCCTATTGATCGTACTCCAGCGCACTCCCCTGGTATGGTTGCCTGTATCTTTTGTGATCTCATTGTTAATTGAATGGTTCATCTTGATGTACTTTAAACGGAATGCTTTATGGCAAAATATTCTGTTTGTATTCATCGTCAATCTAATTAGTTATCTTATTCTCATACTTCCGGCCTACTATCTTGGCATTCATCGGTAAATTATAAAGAAAGGTCTTTCCCTCGACGTATCTTTTTATTGATAAGTAAAAATATCGGGGTACAATAAGTTTGCTTGCTCAAGATTGCTTTTCTTGGATGAAACTATGGTTGAATATTGCCCAAAATGCAATGCGCAGCTTCCACCTGGACTCGAAAAGTGCCCCAATTGTGGTCATCATCTGCTTGCTAAACGCAAGGATGAATATACCCTGCCGGATATTCTCTGGCTGTCTCTCACTATATTGGGGATTATCCTCTTACCACTGCTCATCATTATCGGTATCGTCTGGTTGATTATTTATCATTGAGCCTGATCTGATCCACATCAACATAAAAGGAGATGCCAACCATGAATTTCGACCTTACCGATGAACAACGCATGTGGCGCGATACGGTTCACGATTTTGTTGCCCGTGAGGTTAAACCAAAAGCTCACGAAGTGGACGAAACTGCTGAATTCAACTGGCCTGCCGTCCGCAAGATGGGTCAATTAGGTTTACTTGGCTTGAATATCCCTGAGCAATATGGCGGTTCAGGAGTGGATGCCGTCAGCGCAGCAATTTCCATTGAGGAGCTCGGTTGGGGTTGTGGCAGCACTGCCCTGTCAATTGCTGCCCATAATGGGTTAGGCACCACCCCCATCGTGCTTTTTGGTACCGAAGAACAAAAGCAAAAATACCTGCCAATAGCCGCCTCTGGAAAATCCAAACTGGCCTCATTGGCGCTCACCGAACCAGGTGCTGGTTCGGATATCCAGGGTGGTGTGCGTACTCGGGCTGAGCATATCGCTGATGAGTGGGTGATTAATGGTGCGAAAGCTTGGTGTACCAATGCCAGTATAGCCGATTACATCATCACTCTTGTTAGAACAGATCCTTCAGGCGGTCATCATTCCTTGAGCATGATCATCGTTCCCACCAGCACCGCCGGTTTGCATATCTCACCTACTGAAAAGAAAATGGGCCTGAAAGGTTCCCCTACAAACATGCTGACCTATGAAGATGTACATCTTCCTTATCACCACTTGCTTGGGATGGAGGGACGCGGCCTCCGGCAAACCCTAAGCACCCTGGATGGTGGACGCATCAGCATCGGCGCCTTGTCAGTGGGGCTTGCCCAATCGGCCATGGAGGACGCCATTCATTACGCTAAAGAACGCCAGACCTTTGGCAAGCCGATCGCTGAGCACCAGGCTATCCAGTGGATGCTAGCCGATGCAGCCACTGAAATACAGGCTGCTCGCTTAATGATTTATTACGCCGCCTGGCTTAAAGATGAAAAGCGCCCCTACACCAAGGAAGCTTCCATGGGAAAGTTATTTGCCACTGAGATGGCTGAGCGGGTTTGCCGCAATGCTATCCAGATCTTTGGTGGTTATGGTTATAGCCGTGAGTATCCGGTCGAGTTAACCTACCGCGATGCCCGGCTGATGACCATTGGTGAGGGTACCAGTGAAGTTCAGCGTATGGTCATCGCACGGAAATTACTTAATCAATATTGATGGGTTTTATAGGATTTAATACTCCATCATTGAAGTCTTCTACCCACCTCCTACGTAAGATCATCATCCCACTGGCTTTTCTCATCCTGGTGGGTTTTGCGCTCAACTTTGGTCTCCGCAAAACTATCACTCTGGATGTGAATGGAGATTCACGCCACATTACCACTTACAGTCTCACTGTTGGTAATCTGCTTCGTTCACAACAGATTCCTATTTCACTTTCAGATAGCTTATCCCCTGCTCAAGATACATGGTTGAAAAATGGTGAGACTATCACCCTGCTACGCGCTGTCCCGATCCAGATATTGGCTGATGGTGCGATTAAATCCATTTTCAGCTCTGAACGCCTGCCTTCCAGTTTACTCACCCAGGCTGGTATTCAGCTCCAGCCAGGTGATCTTCTCCTTTCCAATGTTCAACCGATTGAACCTGATCACCCATTCCCAGCTAATATCAAAAGTATCTCCCTGCAAGTAATTCAAGCCATCAGTTTTACCCTTTCGGTTAATGGTGAGCAGCATATCATCACTTCAACTGCGACAACGCTCGGGGCAGCCCTGTGGTCTGCTGGTTATCCCCTTTTCGTAGCTGATCAATTGACCCCTCCTGCTGACACACCTCTGGTGGAAGGTTTAGCTGCCACCCTGACGAATTCCCATCAGGTGTCAATCCACACCCAATTCGGGGATTTAACGGTTCGCACTGCCGCTAAGACGGTCGGAGAAGCCCTGGAGGCGGCCCATTTATCCCCTCAGGGGCTTGATTACAGCGTTCCTGCTTTAGATAATCCTATCCCCTCTAATGGCAAGATTCGACTGATCCGCGTGACCGAGCAGGTATTGCTGGAGCAAACCTCATTACCGTTTGAGACGCAATACCAGCCTGTCTCCGATTTGGAACTTGATAGCCAATCCATCCTGCAGGCAGGGGAATACGGGCTCTCAGCACAGCGCGTACGCGTGCGTTATGAGGATGGTCAGGAAGCATCACGCCGTGTTGAGAGCGAATGGGTCGCTCGTCAGCCTCAACCTCGCATCATCGGCTATGGCACCCAGGTCGTCATGCACACCACCACAGTCGATGGTGTACAAATCCATTATTGGCGAGCCTTGAATATGTATGCCACATCTTACCATCCTTCAGAGGTGGGAGATACCACCGCTTCAGGTTTACCCCTCAAGAAAGGGGTAGCTGCAGTGGATACCAGCATAATCCCCTTCTATACCCAAATGTATGTCCCGGGTTATGGGGAGGTTATTGCAGCCGATATTGGTGGCGCGGTCACCGGGCGTTGGATTGACCTCGGTTACAGTGACAATGATTATGTCCCCTGGCATTCCTGGGTCACAGTATACTTTCTTTGGCCTCCCCCGGATAATATTGTGTGGATCGTACCATGAAACTGCCAGAACTAGACGTGCCACGCCTGTTATACCAGAGTGGGTTGCATCCAGATAAGTCTCTGGGACAAAACTTCCTTCAAGATGAGACTGCACTCCAGCAGGTGGTTGAAGCTGCTAATATTACCTCTCTGGATATCGTACTCGAGATCGGTCCTGGCTTGGGAAGCCTGACCCGTCATCTCGCTCTGAATGCACACAAGGTTGTGGCTATTGAGCTGGACTCGAACTTAATTCCCATCTTAAGAAAAGTCGTTGATCAATATGCGAATGTTCAGGTGATACAGGGTGATTTCCTGGCATTGGATCCTGCTGCTCTTATTTCTCAGCCCGATTATCTGGTAGTCGCTAACATTCCATATAACATCACCTCTGCTCTCATCCGTCACTTGTTGGAAGCAAGTCTTCCCCCCAGGCGCTTGGTTCTCACGGTCCAACAAGAGGTCGCGCAACGTATATGTGCCACCCCAGGCGATATGAGCCTGTTAGCTCTTAGCGTACAGGTCTATGGGCATCCCAAGATTATCGCTCACATACCTGCCACTGCATTTTATCCGCTTCCGCGGGTGGATTCTTCCATCATCCGTATCGACCGTTATCCTTCACCCCTCATTCCAGTAGAAGAGTTAGAGGCTTTTTTTCGGCTCATTAAAGCTGGTTTCAGCCAGAAACGCAAAACTTTGCGCAACGCCCTGGCAGGTGGGTTGCAGATATCTTCCTCTGCTGCCGAAATACTTCTGAATACTGCTCGTGTCGATCCCATGCGCCGTGCGGAAACCCTCAGCCTCTCCGAATGGCATATGCTAACCTCAGTTTTTGGTACCCAGCTCCCATCGGCTTGAGATATATTTAGCCCCATAGCCAGAAAAATACTGCTGGCAGTAGCCTCAAACCTGCACCTAAAATTAATGACGGTTGCACCCCGATTAAATGCGCCGAGACCGGACCTAACAGCGAACCACCCAATATCCCCAGGTTCAACGCCAGGTTGTGGAGAGCCATGTGGGCCGGGCGATCATCTGACGGTACTTTTTCCATCAATCGATTTACGATTGCTCCACTCAGCATGGCATTAATCCCACCGCCGATCAGGCAGGCAAGATAATAGAGTACTGGTCCTTTAGCCATCCCAAGGAACAGTGGAAATATTGGAAACAGAGCTGCACTAATAATTAAAACCTTGCGGTGACCATAACGTGCACTGTAAGTACTCAGCCTGAAGGATGCCAGCATCATCGCTCCATAAAAAATAGCTGTCCCTATGCCAATCATTCCATCAGTCATGTGCAGGTTATCTACATAAGCTATTGGGAATAGGGGTATTGGAAAATATTGGAACATGTAAAAGGCTAGGTACGAAAGCATGAAAATCCCAAAAGGCCCAGTCAGTAAATCCAGTCTGAGTAATGGTCTACGTTTTATAACGAGACTGGCATGATTGGTTTCAATTTCCCCGAGCTTGCTATTGCTTTCATTGGAATCTTGCCTGTGCAATCTGCCAATATGGTAGCTGCTCATCATCGCGCCCACGCCACCAATAAGGAAAATGATCTGGTAATTACCTGGGAACGTCACCGAATCCAGGATTTGTCCGCTAATCAAAGTGGTTAATGTAATACTGATGGCAAGGATGATATTTCTTCTGCCCACAGCATGTGCCCGTGCTTCTGGTGGCACCACTTCAGCAAATAATGCATTGAACGAGATCGCCAGTACTGTACCCGCTATCGACATGACCAGCGTCGTCCAGATCAATCCCCACACCTGACCACCTGCTGAACTGAACAGCCAGGGTAAAGCAACCAGGAATACATATCCCAATCGCTGCAAGATCGAAGATTGGAAAGACACCTTGATGAAGGATTTTCCTTCCAGCCAGCGACCAGATGGCAGAGTAAATAGTAAATTAACAACCGCAGGTCCCGCACTGAGTAATCCTATCTGAAAACCTGTTGCACCCAGGCGCGCTGCATAGACCGCTTGAAAAGCTAACGTGCTGCCTGCCAGGATTCCAAACCAGAATACATCCCAATACAATTGGCGTATGTTCCAGCGTAAGGTTGGCTGAGACGAGTGTAATAGAGTCGAGGTCATCTGCAGAAAAAAACGGAGGCCAGCCGAAACTGGCTCTCCGCTATGAGGGAAATTTCTAATCTTAATTATACTCTTAACTAGTCTTTCTATACTTGCTATACTTCATTCGCTAGGGCGATTTTCAATGTTTGGAACCGGAATCCCAGATTTTAGATATCCACAAGAAAAATATCACCAGGGTAACTAATCATTTCTTCTATGTTCATACCATTATTTTTATTTTAGATTTCTGGAAATTCAAGCAGGGTCAAATCGTCCTGACATATGGGCAGCCTATCATAACCAGAGGAATGAATGGTTATTTGAGTATTCCTTTATCAACGCGAGGAATAAATACTTGTATAAGTGGTTTTAACAGCGAACATTATTGAATAAGATCAGCGAGCGCCAGTACTGTACGATGCATGTCCAGCAATAGCAGTCCTAATTTCGCATTCCCGCGTGCCAGCGCGGTTAACACAGCCTCATTCCCAATCGACATGAGGATCACATAACCGTTCGACCCTTTTATATATACCTGCTCAAGCGCTCCCCGGCCTAATTCAGATGCAATTCGTTCCCCAAGTGAGAGCATAGCCGCCGACATCGCAGAGACACGGTCCTCCTCAACGCTTTGTGGTAAGGCTGAGGCAATCGTCAGGCCGTCCACGCTGACTACAGCTGAAGCTTCAATATCTGGGGATGATATTTGCATATTACGCAGCTGATCAACAATGAGTTGTAGTCTTGATCTTGTCAATGGGTTACTCCCTTTTTATCGCTAGTATGTGCTTATGCTTGGTGATAAATTCTTTTAGATTTTTGGTTTTTAATACACCAATTGCACCAACTATCATTGGTTGCAATAATAATACCAGCTAATTCCACGTGAGCTAGTACTGGATTGGTTCCCAATAATTCGCATATTAGTCCCCCTGGTTCTCCTCATCAGATTTCTTTTCCTTTGGAATGCTATCCGGGTCATAATCCCCCCATTTTCCACTGAAAGATGATGCAAAAACCATCGCATTCGTGTCTTCCACTTCACGCATTGTTTCAATATATTTAGCTTTCCGTTTTTCCGCTGCCTCCTTTGCAGGAGGAGTAGATAATTTGGTCACCGTTAGCACTTCGATCGAAAGAATATCACCTTTCAGGTAAGGGATAACACGCCCTGCCTTCTCACCCAGCAAAACCCGTGCAAGCGGAGTATTTTCACTCAGAAATCCATGGCTGAAATCAGCCGCATCATCTGGTACGATGATCACATTTAATCGTTCCTTATTACCAGCTCGATCGGTGAGCATGATTTCCACTTGGCAACCGACCACAATGCCTTCCGATTCCGATCTTAGATTCATGGGTTAAGTTTATCATGTCTGATCAAAAGGCTCACCGTACATTTACCTAATCTATTAGATTTGAGATGTTGAGCGCTGGTATAATCTTTTAACTATGCAACTGATGCGTTTATTGGTTCCCATTTTTCTTTTTTTTCAGAGTTTTGCTTTGTTTCAGCCTCCTATCCAACGAACTCAGACGGACCTGAATTCCAATCAGGTCGGTGCGTCGTTGTGCATGCCAGGTGTATACCTGATCGATCCGCTAGACTGTTTACCACTTGGACCATCGGAATATCTGACCCAAATGTCCATTTTAGGCATGAGTTTCCCCCTGATCTCATTGCCTTCTCATCCGATCAACAGCCTTTTGGGCGATATACCCTATTCATATGCATTGTTGGGAGAAGGTCAGACCAAAGTCTATGCTTCTCTCCAGGACGCCATTTCCGGGCGCAATGAAATCAGGGTAATTGAGGCAGGTAAGTTGCGATACGTATCATACGAAGATTACACCGACACTCCAGACG
>JBAQFX010000033.1:0-1906 GCA_049287485.1 Anaerolineales bacterium | reverse complement strand
CTCCGCCTTCACTCCCAATTCCTGTATGCAGTGAGTAATTACGTCTATATTATAGCACAAATGTTCTGTTTCACAAGAGGTTTTGACGAAATTGCGAATATTTTAAGATTTCTCATAAAAAGGCAGCGGCCAATTACGGATTTTGAGCCTGGAGGCAGGACAGCTGGTTTCTTTCCTTTTCGGAACATTGTGGAGACCTGTGACTATTGAGGAGCGTGAATGAAGGGGTGTATCAAGGTGAAATCACGTAAGCACCACTATTAGAGAAAGTGGATCGCTCGCAAATCGCTTCGCTCCTGGCGAGGCCTTGCAAAGATCGCAGGCTTTCCCAAAAATAAATGGTGGATTCCGCAATGACAGAGCAGAAATAATGGTAAAGTGTGGGCAGTTCGATCAGGGGTTAGGTCGCCAATTGGGACTGGCCTCTTCAATCACGGCGGTCCTGGTCAACAAGCGCTGGTTGCTGCCATCAGCATTCATGATGGCCAAATCGGTGGAGTGGACACCGGAATAGACCGTCGAGGTCACATATACAAACCGTTTTCCATCGGGTGACCAACGCGGGAAGGAATCATCTACATCGTTAAAAGTCAGTCGCTGCTGGTTTGAGCCGTCAATGTTCATGATATAGATCTCCTTATTACCATCCCGTGAGGAGATAAATACAATTTGGGCGCCATCCGGGGACCAAGCTGGGAAACCATCCGGGGTGTCATTGTCGGTCAGGCGTCGCAAGCTGGAATCTCCCTGAATCCCACCATCCGAAACATCCATGACATAGATATCTCAATTGCTATTCACCCCGCGAGCAAAGGCTATCAGGGTGGAATCTGGAGACCAGGCAGCCTGCCAATCATCATCTTCAAAATGAGTCAGGCGTCGCTGATCAGTGCCATCAGCGTTCATGATATAGATTTCGGGGTTTCCATCACGCTGAGAGGCAAAAGCAATGTAACGACCATCCGGAGACCATGAAGGTTCCCAATCATTCGCACTGGTGAGTGGTTCACGACCGCTACCATCCGCGTTAATACGACATATCCCACCTCCCTGCCCAGCAATGGGTGCCCGGCACGTGTAGGCCAGCTGCGTGCCATCCGGTGACCAGGAGGGCCAATTATCCCAGCCAGGATCGCGGGTCAATGGGATGCTACCAGTGCCATTGGCGTTGATCAAAAAGATATCACGACGCACACCATCTTCAGAAGCATAGGCAATCACGCCTCCACCGCTCCCAGAAAGGGTCGGCAGGGGGGTTTGGGTTGGAGGCAAGGTAGGTGTGACGGTGTAAGGGATCAGGGTTGGGGTGACGGTAGCGGGGAGAACGGTGGGCGTGGAAGTTGCTGAAGGCGTAAGCATCATACTCGAGGTAGATGTGGAGACGGGTGGTAGAGTCACCTCTGAGGAAGTCGGCTCAGGGGTGGTGCAGCCAGGGAGGCAGACAAGGAGAGTGAGGGTAAGTATTATTGGGGAGATAAAACGGGCGGAAGGCATACATATTCTCCTCATTCAGGCAGGTCAATAATAAAGCAAGCCGTGTGAATATTGTGGATAGTTGGAGTGTATCAAATTATTGTAAAGAAATGATAAAGATGAAGGGGGATTGGTTTGGCAATCGATTCGCTATTGGTAAGGAGTATAAATCGCCAAGGTAATGGCAGGATTGCATATCCATCCTGGTGACCAAGTGTGGTTGGAGATTGCTTCGACCAGCAAAGAATGCTGGTCTCGCAAGGACAGATTTCTTTAGTGATCAGTGGAGAGGTGAAAAGCAGGGGGGGAGCTGCTTCGACCAGCAAAGAACGCTGGTCTCGCAAGGACAGGGGATTATGTCGAGATCGATGAGCTACCTCTCGTAACAGGGTCAAGGTTTACTTTCATAAGTGAAAGGTGGTCTGGTGTCACC
>JBAQFX010000032.1:0-7025 GCA_049287485.1 Anaerolineales bacterium | reverse complement strand
TTGCTCATTTTAGTGTCCCAAAAGCAACTTATATAGCACATTTTTTGCCTCTTCAGAGGTCTTTGGTTCTGCCAATTTCGAACGGGCTTAGTGCCCTGAAAATTTATTTTTTACTCGACAAATTGCTGAAAAATGGAAAAAGTGAGCAAGTCAGGTATTAGGCAACGCCTGCCGCAATCCTCCTCAGCGCCTCCCCAAACCTCCGGATCTCCTCCAACGTGTTGTAATGCACTGGCCCCACCCGCACCATGCCACCGGAATCCTCCAGCCCCAGCCTCTTGGTCACCTCCAGGGCATAATAATTCCCATCCCACACGAAGATGTTGGCTTCGTCCAGCTCTTCTGCCACCTGGCGGGGAAATTTGCCTTTCAGCGTGAAGGCGCAGGTGGGCACGCGCTCCTCGAGGCGCTTCGTGTCGGTGATGCCATATACCGTCACACCGGGTGTCTCCGCCAGAATGTCCAGCAACGCCCGGCTCAGCTCGAATTCATAGCTGCGGATGGCGCTCATCCCCAGCTTGAAGCTCAGCCTGCGCCCGCTGTACTCCCCCGCATAGCGCTCGAGCTGTTCTGCCCCGTAAGTCTTGCCCACCCACTCGATATACTCCAGCGCCCCCAGCACCCCGCAGATACCTTCAAAATTCCCCGTGCCGGTCTCGAACTTACCCGGCGGGTCGGAGGGGGCCGGGCGAACCCTGTAAGCGGTGAATTTATCCAGCAGGTCGTACTTTCCGTACAGCACGCCCATGTGTGGGCCGAAGAATTTGTTCTGTGAGACTCAATGAGCAAAAGAAAGGTTTATCACTGGCAACCAAGTTGGTTATTACTCATCCACTGTGTTGCGCGCTACCTATCGGCCAAGATTGAGAATGATGAACCAAACTGTTGGAGACACTGATCTTCTTTGTGGTCATTTCAGTTGGAAGGCGCTTGTTATGGAAGAGGAGGCGGTGTATGATCTAATACAGATACGATTTATCCGTCCGATAGGAGTAATATTTTAACCGCGACCTATTGCGAACCTGATCAAGAAGTCTTTCTTTCGGTGGAAGCATGCCAGCCTCGGTGTATAATATTTATTAGGCCAGTATATAGCTAAATATACCGCAAGTTGGCATGTTATGCACTATTGGGGCGTTTGCAAAAAATGAAGGCGCATAATAAGCAAAACGGAGGTGAAACATGCTAAATTCGACTGTCTTGCTTCAACCCGAAGAATATCAAGAACGGGTCACGAAACTCACAGAGTTGGTTAAGCAACACGACCTGGATGTCTTCATCGTCACCGGCGAACACAGCATCCTGTACTTGACCGGTATTCCCTTCGTACCGTTGGAACGCCCGTTTTTCATTTTTATCTGGGTGGATCGCGCCCCCGAACTGCTTGTGCCGATGCTGGAACGGGATTATCTGGGCATGACTTACTCTGTTCACAACATATCTACATATTGGGATTACCCCGCTTCAGCGGAGCGCAATTGGCAGAGACGCCTGCTCGAAAAAATCGGCGCGGCAAAACGGATTGGAGTTGAGCCGACTTGCCCCGCTGATATACTCGGCGTATTGGGGGCAGATAAAGCGCAGATATACTCGTTTGTGGATGACTTACGCCTGATTAAATCTCCAGCGGAAATCGGCTTGCTACGCTATGCCGCGCGATATGCCGACCAATGCGTGGAGCGCGTGCTTGCTGCCGCCTATGACGGCGTTTCCCTGCTGGAACTTTTTGGTCAATCGCGCGGCGTGCAATTGACCATGCTCAAAGAAGTGGGGTATAACGCCTATACGTCCAGCGTGCTGGCAGGCGCGTGGCCCGCCCCCGATAATTCTATGCCGCACGCCGTCCCCACACTGGATACGCGCTACCATGCCGGGCCGCATATATCTGGCGGCGCTGTTCGTGTGCATGGATATACCGCCGAAAGCGAACGTACCTTTTTCCTGAGAGAGCCAGACGGAGGGTTGAAAAAAGCCTTCGATGCCATGCGCGAAGCGCGCCGCCGTGCCTTTGCCGCCGCCCGCTCGGGCGCTGTCTGCGCAGAAGTGGATACTGCCGCAAACGATTTTCTGCGAAGCGAAGGGTACGGCAATAACCTTCGTCATCGCTGTGG
This sequence comes from Anaerolineales bacterium, assembly GCA_049287485.1. Lineage (GTDB taxonomy): Bacteria > Chloroflexota > Anaerolineae > Anaerolineales > UBA4823 > FEB-25. Next base: position 4,914 of record JBAQFX010000032.1, on the reverse strand, counting down.
ACATGGATTTGGTTTAGGTACGCACGAAGGACCCTGGGTTTCAGAGGGTTCGAAAACCGTCTTGCAACCGGGCATGTTGATTAGTATCGAGCCGGGCATTTACATTTCCAACGTGGGTGGGATACGCCATTCGGACACGGTGCTGATTACCGAGAACGGAAACGAGTCGCTAACCCATTTTCCCGACGATTTCGAGTCCATGATGATTCGCGGCACAAAGCCGTTTAAACAATTAATGGGCGCCATCACGCGCCGCATAGCAGGAGTGGCGTGACCGCATCTTGCCAGCCTTCAGGTGTTGATTTTCATTCTTCGGAGGAAAAACGATGAACACTTGGAACATTTCAGAACAAGCCACTCGTCTCCTTCACCAGTAAAGCGCAAATCATAGCCACAGGCCACTATCGGTTCTTTGCTGGTCTTCGCAGCGACCCTTCTTTGCCGATCCGGAAGGGTCTATAAACAACATGCAGTGGATCGGTCGGGATGGTTGGTGGGGTAAAATCATATTTGGTATCGTGCTGGAAGTGCCCAACAGCGCTTTGGGACCTCAACACCGGATTGGCGTCTGGGGGCGTACGATGATTCAGGTGCACGGCAGTCACACCGGTCAACCAGATGGGACGACCTGGCACGAATGTCTTTCGCCAAAGCGCAGATACCAACACCATCTCCCCGGCGCATCAACGGGAACATTTCACTCCTCAGTATATTGCCATGTTCAAAGCGTTTGGTTATAGCAAGGTGGAGGCAAATGAACTCGCCTGACAGTGGTTGCCAGACATCCTGCCCTACGATTATACGAGTATGGCTGGCTACACTAATGGTCGCCAACTTATGGATGATGTGGTCGATAATATTGTAGAGATTATGACTCGGGGCAAAATGAAAGATGATTTAGTGACACCGCACACCAATTATCTCGTGGAATTTCCGTACCTGTGAATACCTCATGAGGTATAGAAATTATCACCTTAGACAAACAAACGGCGGGCTAACACAGCTTGCACTGGACAGGAGAGTATGGTGCGGCTTTTGGAGCATTTTCTCTCTTCGAGTTTTTTCTGCTCCAAAGCAGAGACGGCGTCCCGCCCACCACCGGGTACCGTGGGCCGTTAACCTTTGTTGCTTGTTATTTTCCCCAGCACCTGCCCAAACCTCCTGATCTCCTCCACCGTGTTGTAAACCACCGGTTTTGTTATACCAGACCCACGCGCACCATGCCGCCGCTCGCCTCCAGCCCCTGGAGTTTATCCCGAACGGAGTGAAGGACCACCTGGATTGCCCTTACCCAATAAAGCTCAATGCGTGGGAATTTTCCTCTCAACAATCTCGAGAACGGCTATGCTATAATGATTCTATGAGCGTGAACCAGATGCATATCCCCCGAAATAAAATAAACGCTTTTTGCCAGAAGCACCATATTCGCAGCCTGGCTTTTTTTGGTTCGTTCATTCGCACCGACTTTCGATCCGACAGCGATATCGACGTCCTGGTGGAATTTGAGCCGGGTCATACCCCTGGTTATGATTTTTTTCTCCTTGAAGAAGAGCTTTCCAGATTGCTTGGAAGAAAGGTTGATCTTCAAACGCCTGCCTTTTTAAGCCTTGGTGTCCGGCAATCCGCGTTGTCTGAAGCAGTGAGGGTATATGAGCAAACATGACCCTGAGCTGACGTTACGCCAAATCCTCCGTTATGCACAGGAAGCTATAGATATTTCCCAAGGCAAGACTCGCCGTAACCTGGATCAAGATCGCTTATTGAACCTCGCCCTTACCCGCCTGATTGAAATGCTCGGTGAGGCTGCAAATCGTGTTCCGGAAGAGGTTCGAAACCACCATCCTGACTTGCCCTGGCTTCAGATGATCGCTGCCCGCAACCGCCTGATCCATGGCTATGACAATGTTGATTTTGATATCCTCTGGGCAATTATCCAGAACGACTTGCCGACATTGATTACTCGACTGAAGGAAATTCTACGAATTTCTTGATCCTACAGGTTCTCGGCAATCCTCCCCAGTTCCTCCCCAAACCTCCTGATCTCCTCCAGCGTTCCCCAAAGTGCGGGGACTGCGCACCCAAAAACCAGGTGCTTGGTTGTAATGCACCGGCCCCACACGCACCATCCCGCCGTAATCCTCCAGCCCCAAGCGCGTGGTGACCTCCAAGGCGTAATAATTCCCATCCCACACGTAAATATTGGCTTCATCCAACTTCAGAGTGAAGGACCACCTTGTGGGGAGGCTTGCCTGGAAATTCAGGATCAGGCATGATCAGATGGATCAGGTTGATTTTATATATAAACGCAGTGCAATGTTGCGTACTTTTCAGTTAGTCTCAAACACCATATCGCTTGACAATATTATCGCACAATGATATTATTCTATTGTGATTGAATCCTTCGAGTCCAAAGAAACAGAGAAGATATTTCTTGGTCAAATATCGAAGAAACTACCATTGGAAATCCAACGCACCGCCCGTCGTAAATTACTCTACCTGGATGGTGCAAAGGATTTACAGGATTTGCAGGCTCCACCAGGAAATAAGCTCGAAAAACTCAAGGGAGATCGAGCAGGTCAATATAGTATTCGAATAAACGACCAGTGGCGGATCTGTTTCGAGTGGTTCGATAACAAGGCTAGAAACGTAGAAATTGTTGACTATCATTTTTGAGAGGTAACCCTATGGATGAAATTCTTTCCCCCATTCACCCGGGCGAAGTGCTCTTGGAAGACTTCATGAAACCACTTGGGCTTAGCCAGTATCGTTTGGCAAAGGATATTGGTGTAACGCCTATTCGCATTAGCCAGATTGTAAACGGTCAGCGTGCTATTACCGTAGATACTGCGATGAGGTTGGCGCGTTATTTTGGCACAAGTGCAGAGGTATGGTTACATTTACAGGTACGCTATGAACTTGAAGTTGCAGAGAAGCAATTGCGTAAACAGATTATCCGTGAGGTGAAGGTCTTCCAACAGCATGCCCCCAATGTTCGATAACTATAATGCTAATCGTTAGAACCGACAAAGCGTTGCAGGAGTAGAGGCACTCTGCCATCACAAGCTTTGATTTGCAAATGAGTCCTGCCTGATTCGCTTCCCTAGGACGCGCCTGGAGATACACCTTATCCATGAGAGTGAGTAGTGGCTTGATTAATCTTTGCCAACACCTCCCCAAACCGCTGGATCTCTTCCGCCGTGTTGTAATGCACGGGTCCCACCCGCACCATGCCACCACTTTCCTCCAGCCCCAGGCGCTCGGTGACCGTCAAGGCGTAATAATTCCCGTCCCAGATATAGATATTGGCTTCGTCTAATTCCTCAGCTACCTGGCGGGGAGATTTGCCCTTCAGAGTAAATGCGCAGGTGGGCACGCGTTCCTCTAGCCGTTTCGTATCCGTGATCCCATATATGGTCACCCCCGGTGTCTCCGCCAGGATGTCCAGCAAAGCCCGGCTCAGCCCGAACTCGTAGCTGCGGATGGCGCTCATGCCCAGCTTGAAGTTCAGCCTCCGTCCGCTGTACTCTCCTGCGTAATGCTCGAGCTGCTCCGCTCCGAAGGTTTCTCCCACCCATTCGATGTACTCCAGCGCACCCAGCACGCCACATATACCCTCGAAGTTGCCCGTACCGGTCTCGAACTTACCGGGTGGGTCCTTGGGTGCCGGGCGCACCTTGTAGGCGGTCAACCGATCGAGCAGGTCATAACGCCCGTAGAGCACGCCCATGTGGGGACCGAAGAACTTGTTCTGTGAGACTCAATGAGCAAAATGGGCATTTTGAACTAAAAACCAGACTATTTGTAAAATGATGTATGTCATATAGGGGGGGGGACAATTATCACTTGATTCCAAGATTGGCTTTCTATATCATAGATATAGAAGCATTAGTATGATTTCATCTTAACCCCTAAATCTAAATTTTAATCATTATACAAATCATCATTGCGGGGGAGAAATACTCTCAACGAGTGTTTTACAATTTCTTAAATGGAAATTATAGAAAGAGGTTGCGGAATATACAATCATAAATTTAATGATTATTAGGGGCATGATTTCATAACAATTTGCATTGAAACATAATCTCCCCTCAAAAACATAATTTATCTTTTATGGCATTCATTTAGGAAAAGGAGATCTCGAATGAAGGCAATGCATGATCTTGGCGCTTTTATTCCTGGACCAGCTCCCCTGGTTCTGCTGGTATCCATCCTGACCATCCTCTTGCAGTCTTGTATCACACTTCCGGTCACCAGGAATGACCAGCAGGTCCTAACACCCACCCCAACGGAGGAGGCGTACCCACCTCCCCAATGGGGACCAACCGTCGACCCGACGATTGTGGCATTGATGCGCGCAGCCGATGCGACCCAAGCTTACCAGCCACCCACGCCGACGGAACCCCCTCTCCCAACCTTGCGGCCCACACCCCTGGTCACCCCCATCCCGCTGGCCGAATTCCCGGTGCTCCCTGGGCAAACGGAAGGCACTTTTACCATCGTCTACCGGCAGGAGAACACGCTGCGAGCGGTGGATAGCGACGGGCAGAACGATCGCCTAATTCTGGACGTCAGCGACAGGCTGCCGCTCTTCCTGGTGAGTGGGCAATTCAGCCCATCGCCGGATGGCAGTCATCTTGCTCTGGTGCTGAGCAACCTGGCTGGACCTCCAGAAAAGGGCGGGCCGAAGTGGCAGTATGATATTTATTTATTCGATATGAATAACGGAAATCTGAGTCTGCTCATCCAAGGAGGCGTCGAGCCTGCCTGGTCGCCCGATAGCTCACGGATAGCATATGTAAGTATCGAAGGAGACAGTTTATGGATATATGATATCCCCACGTCCTTATCCAAGGAAATATATTCAATTGAATTTTCGGAGAGCGATTTTCGGATCAATTCGCCTTCCTGGTCACC
>JBAQFX010000031.1:0-2537 GCA_049287485.1 Anaerolineales bacterium | reverse complement strand
AACAGCATGCAAGGAGAGCAGCGAGTTGTATGGTGATTTTGGAGCATATTAGACGTAATAGACGGTAATTTCACCCTTTATCGACTATCGTTTTCTCCATCGCACTGAAGAGATCGCGGGTTCGAATACAGCCAGGTCCAATTGTATGGAATATTTGCACCATACAGCCAGAAAACGATAATTTCGAGAACCATATTCTACCTGTTGAAAAGGATTTCTTATTCAGGCAGGATGATAACTCATTCATTGGAGAAGCTAACGGATTTGTTTTTGGAAAATACTGTACGGATGACTAAAGTTGCCACGACAACTAGTGAAACAGGTTGACGAACCTTATCCCTCGGTTTATAATCTAAGCAGTTTATAATAACCTGCTTAGAAAGTACGCACATGAGCAAATTTGTCGGACGGCATCGCGAACTAGAAGAACTCGATCGCATTATCTCGCAACGCGGGGCACAATTCATCCTGGCATACGGCCGCCGGCGCGTGGGCAAGACAACTTTATTGCTCAACTGGGCTGATAAATCCGGCAGACCATACATCTACTGGGTAGCCAACCGGGATACACCAACCCAGGTACGCCTGGGGTTCACGCGCGCGTTGTGGCGTTGGGCGCACCCCGAGAGCCATGCTGTGCCTCGCTTCGAAACCTGGGAGGATGCATTCGATACGGCAGCCCAACTGATCGGCGATCAGTCTGTGATCCTGATCCTGGACGAGTTTTCCTATGCCACCGAATCGGATCCCTCACTGGCTTCCCACATGCAAGCCGCCTGGGACCACCTGTTCAAAGACAGCAATGCCACTATCGTGCTAGCCGGCTCGCACATTGGGATGATGGTGAACCTGATGGGATACCAAGCCCCGTTGTATGGTCGCTTCACGGCGAAGCTTCCGGTTGACCCGCTCTCCTTTGCAACATTGGGTGATTTCTTGCCCCGCTATACAGCAGCCGAACGGGTAGCCGTATATGCAATAACCGGCGGTGTCCCAGCCTACCTAGAACGCTTCGATGATCGGCGATCACTCACCGAGAACGTCAGAGAGCTCTTCATGCAACGCACCAGCATCTTCCGCACAGAGCCATTTTTTCTGATCGGAGATGTGATTCGCCGGGAAACGCAGACCTACGAAGCGGTGTTAAAAGGCATTGCCGCCGGGAACCGGACGCCCCAGGAGATTGGCAACACGCTAGGTGTTTCGTCTTCTTACCTGAGTCCTTATCTCAAGCAGTTGGAGGAGCTACATCTCGTTAAGCGCCTCATTCCAGCTACAACACCCTCAGAGCGGCGGGAGAGCACTAAAACCAGCCAGTACCACCTGATCGATCCCTACCTGCGCTTCTACTTCCGTTTCATCGCTCCGAATGCCGAACTGGTCGAACAGGAGCTGAGCGCAGTCTTATGGGATCGAATTGCAGACCAATTCCGCGCCTTCGTGGGGATGACCGCCTTCGAAGATCTGTGCCGCGAATGGGTGCTAGTCAAGGCCCGCGCCGGCAAGCTCTCTATGGTTCCCGAGGTAGTCGGCAGCCACTGGTCGGCAGATGCCCAGGTGGACGTTGTCGCTGTGAATTGGCACGACAAAGCGATCTTGCTTGGAGAGTGTAAGTGGGGAGTAGACGCGGTTGGGTACTCGGTGATCCGTGAGCTGGTCGAAAAGGCGCCAAAGGTTGTACCTGACGAGGGGTGGAAGGTATACTTTGCCTATTTCGCCAGGGCGGGCTTTACCGATGCAGCGCGCGAAGAAGCGCAAACGTTGGGTGCGTTGCTCGTGGATTTAGAAACTCTGGATAACGATATGAGGGACGCATGATGGCAAAGAAACAAGTTATTACCCAAAAATACCAGGTATGGGTTGATGCACGCAGGCGGCACCACCTTTCTGGCGCTCAGGTCTAGATGGCAAGAGAATTGGGGTTGAATCCGCATAAATTCGGCAAACTGGCAAATGAAAAACAGGAACCGTGGAAAAAGTCCCTGCCCGAGTTCATTGAAGAGTTGTATTTCAAGCGCTTTAAGAAAAAACAGCCGGAAGTGGTCAAAAGTATTGAGCTGTTGGTGCAAGACCAGAGAGAAAAGGAAGCAGAGAAGAAGGAGCGGCAGATAAAATCTAAGGATCAAGAACCAGTTGAATTCGATGACAAAATGAATGCAGCCTAATCTGATCGGTTATGACCGGCTGAAACCCGCCGTAAGCCATGGGATTTTCAATCCCAGTGGTTAGGTGCGGTTTCAAACCTGCTTTAGCAGAACAAATGTTCGTATTTGTGGTAGAATCCTTATCCATCCATACGACCAAGCCTGAAACGACAGAAGGAGAATAGCCTCAGCGTGTGCTTGGTGCGGCTCTTTAACAACTAGGGGTTGCTGGTTGCGTCCAGAAATACTTTGGCCGCGTAAAACTCTTAAAGTACAAAGAGAGGAACATCCGTAACTCGGCCAGGACATGGCCGCTGGGAGTTAACGTAGAGGTTTCAATCTCATGCGTATCCCAAGAAGCCCCCGCACTTCAGTGCGTGGGGAGTGTCACAA
>JBAQFX010000030.1:0-4187 GCA_049287485.1 Anaerolineales bacterium | reverse complement strand
CCGCCTGCGTACGCCCATTTTTCGAGAGTTTTCCCCTCCCCCGCTTGCGGGGGAGGGGCCAGGGGTGGGGGCATGAGTAATCACATATGGATGTAACTACGGACCACTTCACCTTATTTCTCGTCTCCCATGCGGCAATTAGCGAGAAAGGAGTGAGGATGTATGTAATTACATATCATTGTGATTTTACTAGCTGATCTTTACCAATTAAATAATTATCCAGTTCGCATTCGATCCTCTTCGTTTTTTTAAGCAACGAACACTATGATTGATACTATCTTTCAAGTTTTTTACCAGAAAACCTTAATTGAAAGTTTATTAGTCAAGGAGCGTCCTCAGTGGTTTCCTGCAGCGCTTTGCAGTGTCTGCATGCCCTCGCTGTTGCGATCGATACGGAACAATTCCATCATCTCTATGACACCTGGTCATACCCGCATCACCGCTCCTATGTCTTTATTAATAAATCCGCTATGCTTTCCGTTTTCAAGTCCCTTCAACGAAGCTGCCCGTAAGATATCTGGCTGAGGGTTGAATTGAATGCTTTTATTTTTTTATTGAAACAATTCTTAAACGGTTATTCTGATTTATCCAATAACTCTGTTGCCGGCGACAATCCTTCTCTCCAAAGCTCATTCGTTGAGTCTCGCTTAATTTCTGGTTACTACTACCTGCTAGAGAAAAGATAACGGCTAATTGCTAACCGCTAAATGCTTCCATTCCTTGACACCTCTTGCCCTCCCGAGTATAGTCTTTTCTATGAAAAAGCTGCTCTTTACCATGCTACTGCTGGTGCTTTCCGTTCAGGCTTGCTCACTACCTGCATTAGCTCCTGTCACTTCCACCCCCACTGTAACCCAACTTCCCACATCTACAAAAACACCGTCACCTACCCCTACTGCTACACCTACCCCGATTCCAACCTTCACTCCTACCCCTGCTCCTGAAGTGCGCGTGGCTAGCGCCGACCATGCCTTGTTCAATGGTGATTATGCTACCGCCCTCACTGAATACACCTCAGCCCACAACCTGTCTTCTGATCCTGCCATACAGGCTGCTGCATTGTTGGGTCAGGGACGTGTCCATTACCTCACGGGAGTCTTTCCTAACGCACTGAATGAATTACGCTCAGTCACCACTGATTACCCTGGCTCAGCCCAGGCTGCCGATGCTTATTACTTCTTGGGTGAGACCTACATGCAGCTTTTCCGCTACACCGATGCAGCAGATGCCTTCGCCTCCTATCTTACTGTTCGTCCTGGTGTCTTGGATGCCTATATCCACGAATGTCGTGGAGATGCACTCACCGCTGACGGCGATTATAGTGGCGCTTTGGCTGCTTACATCAATGCTATCCAATCTCCCCGCCTACCCACCGACTTTTCCCTGGAGCTCAAGCTTGCTCAAACCTACCTTATCTTGGGCGACTATGACACTGCGACCGTAGTTTATGATGATATCTTCAACCGTACCAATTCCGATTCAACCAAGGCTCAGGTAGATTATGCCCGCGGTCAGATGCTGTCCACATTGGGTCGGACTGATGAAGCCAACTCAAATTATGTGGACGCGGTCTTCAATTTTCCCCGCTCCTATTATTCATATCTTGCCTTGGTTGAGCTGGTCAATTCAGGTTACCCCATCAGCGATTTGCAGCGCGGCCTGGTGGATTATTATGCCGGACAATACGGTGTGGCGATCATCGCATTTGACCGTTATCTTGCCCTCAGTCCTTCGGATGCTTCTACCGCCCTTTATTATAAGGGTCTCATCGCTCGTGATCAAGACGACACGCCTGCTGCAATCTCGCTTTGGGATCAGGTCATCCAGGGTGATCAAACCAACCCGGTCTGGGATTCCGCCTGGGAGCAAAAAGCCTATACTCAGTGGGCTTACCAGGGTGATTTTGCCGCCGGTGAAAAGACGTTATTGGACTTCGTTACCGCTGAGCCTACCCATCCGCGTGCTGCCGAGTTCATCTTCGATGCCGGTCGGGTTGCTGAGCGTGATAATCGCCTGGATGATGCCGCCCAGATCTGGCAACGAATTCCAGTCGAGTATCCCAGCGCAACCTACGTCTATCGCGCCGAGTTTCTCTCAGCCATTTGCTATTATCGTTTGCAGGACTACTCCACCGCCCAAACTGTTTTCTGGCAGGCACAGGGTCTTGCCACCACTCCTGCTGAACGGGCTGGAGCCTATTTCTGGGTCGGGAAAGCTGAGCTCGCTCAAGGTGATACCGCATCTGCAGATGCCACCTGGCAGCAGGCTATCTCTCTCGACCCAACCGGTTACTATTCTGAGCGTTCACGGGACATGTTAAGTGGACTCTCCCCTTTTACCCCACCCAAGATGATCGATCTCAGCATCGACCACCATTCTGAGCTGCAACAAGCAGAATTATGGATGCTCACCACGTTCAATTACCCCTCTGGCACCGATTTATCCCTTCCTGGTCCGCTTGCCGGTGATCCGCGCTTCATCCGTGGACAGGAATTCTGGCACCTGGGATTATCCGATCAGGCTGAGCTCGAATTCAATAGCCTACGTGAAGATGCCATTAATGATCCCCTCACCTCTTATCGTTTGGCTGTGTTCCTGTCCGATTTAGGCATGTACCGCCAGGCGATTCTCTCTGCCCGTCAGGTGCTTGATCTGGCTGGTTTGGATGATGCTGGTACGCTGACGGCCCCGGTTCTGTTCAGTCATATCCGCTTCGGGGTTTACTTTCAGGACCTGGTAGCGCCTGCTTCCCAGGATTATGGTTTTGATCCACTTTTCATCTGGTCCACTTTACGCCAGGAGAGCTTATTCGACCCTTCCATTCAGTCCAGTGCCGGTGCCTTGGGATTGATGCAGATCATGCCCGTAACTGGTGCCGATATTGCCTCCCGTATAGGCTGGCCAATCGACTTCACCCAGTCTGATCTGCTTCTCCCTGATGTCAACCTGACCTTGGGTATAGACTACCTGGCTGACCAGCGTGACGCCCTGGGTGGCGACCTGTATGCTGCCTTAGCCGCCTACAATGGTGGTCCCGGCAATGCTGCCATCTGGCAATCCCTTGCCAAGGGCGACCCTGATCTGTTCGTGGAAGTGGTCCGCTTCGACGAAACCCGCCAATACCTGATGGGCATCTACGAGGTCTACACCATCTACTCCCGTCTTTATGCCCGTGTTCCTTAAACGGTGTGAAATCACAAACATAACAAAAGAATATATGGATAAGCGTACTACCCACTCCTTTGACACCCTTATCGATGATGCTCTCTCCCTGCCTTTCTCCGGCTGGGATTTTTCGCTAATCGCCGATCGCTGGAAGACCAATCCACCTTCCTGGGATTACTCCTCCATGGCGCGTAATCGCATGCAAGCGATTGATGCCATGCTAGACCAGGACACCGGTGGTGGCGAATTATTATCCACTCTTGCCCCTTTCCCACTCCATACCTGGGCGAGCGAGATTTATCTACCCAATATCTCCGCAGCGACAATCCAAAATGGAAAGAATCATGCTAATTTCAACCCATAACTTCGGTTTTGTACCTCAAAACCCAGCTTCCTGGTCCAGAAGCGGTTCGGTCGTTCATCCAACATCCGAAAGCCAACTTTTTCGTACAAGTGACAGGCAGCTTCATTGTGACTTGTGGTCTCCAGGTGCACCTCTCTCATATCCAAGCCACGTAGTTGCTCCAGATATGCTTGGATCAACCTGTTCCCTACCCCTTCACCTCGGAAACCTTCCATGATGTCGATTTGTAAATGGGCTGGGTATTCATCAAGGTTCACTCTTGCTTCTTCTCCTCTAATCAGACCTGATAGCATGCCCAATGCGAAACTTGCCGTACTTTTACCAAGCTTATACTTTCGAGAAAGTGCTTTCAACAATACCTGACTTATGATGTATTTCCGCCATCTCTTTAATTGCAATGCTGTGTCCGTGCATCCAAATAAAAACCCGATGACACCATCAGATCTTTCCGCCACCCAAACAAAAGGAGTCTCATGGGTAATATAATAGCGAGCAAAAGCATCAATATACAGGTCACGGTCTTCCAGGAAAGAGTAGTGTAATATATTTTCTGTAATTTCTCGAACATTCAAAAAACAGTAGGTCTGGTGTATCCTTCAGGTTACCACACCAAAAAAGGAGAGCACCATGACCTACCAAAGCGATTTTACCCTACCAT
>JBAQFX010000029.1:0-12163 GCA_049287485.1 Anaerolineales bacterium | reverse complement strand
TATCTTTGAACATGTTTTTGCCCTCGATCAGCGATTTCCCTTGATTATATTAAACTTTTCGCCGTTTGAGGAGGGTATAATTAGGATAAGTTTTGTCCAGTCGTTTTTGCAGTGGACTCATTAATCTTTAATTGACACTTTAGAGGACTGTTATATGCTATGATATTGTTAATAGAAATCTTATTTATATAAGTCATGCAAGAGTGGGGGATTTAAACAACCAGTATTAACGAACGCCAGCAGAGACAAACTCATGGCGGGGGATGTTCTGGGAGGGAGAGCAGCATGAAGCGTACTGGATTTTTAAACCTAATCCTGGTTTTCTCTTTTCTATTATCTAATCTTGGCATTAGTACGACCAATACAACCACAAATACAAGCGTAGACACCTCACAGTTAATGGCGATATTTCTGGGAAAAGTTGAGACCTGGATAGAGAGCTTGAAGGTAATGTCGCTAGAGACAGGCCAATTAGCTAACATAAAAGAGACACCTACAACGACACCTACTCCATGGATGGGAATTGTTCCAACCCTAGAACCCAGCTTAACCCCAACTCTTTCGCCTACAGAACCTTTCACACCGACGGTTACTCCCACGCCTACAGAACCTATCACACCTACAATAACCCCCCCACCTACAGAACCTATCACGCCAACGGTGACTCCCACTCTGGACCCTGGATTTACGTTGGCGGCTGTCCAAGTAAATTTAGATCCCGACCCAGCAGCACCGGGGGACGTAATCACCGCCACATGGTCGATCAAAAACTATCGTGGGCAATATGATGGAGTAGAAGTCTGGCTCTATCTACCCGAGGCATTCATCCCACTTGAGATTGGCGATTGGAGTTATGATCCGGAAACAAATTTGTTGGTCATACCCATCAATGGACCAGATGGAACAATAAGCTGGTACATAGAAGGGAATGCAAACCCTCCTTATGACATTCTATTAGAAGTGCACCGTAATGGACAGGTGATCTTGAGCGTCACGCGTAGTCTGGGAGAACGTGGTCCAGACTTGATTCCGGTGGAAGGGGGAGAGGCGCATGGGTTCAATCGGCATGTGAAAGTCGATTTTCCCAACGGTGCACTACCAGAAGCAGCTGACGTGCTGGTAAGAGCTCCGCGAAACACAGAACACAACCTTGGTGGACATCCTATGGAGCTCACCGCAATCGGACGAGTGAGTGGGATGGAGATCACCCAGTTTCATCAACCTGTGACAATAACTATGCAATATACTGAAGAAGATGCACAGCGACAATTAGAATTGGCTGGGATGAAAGATGAAACCAGCTTGACATTATTCTACTACGATGAAACTCAGGCAACCTGGTACCCGTTGGAGACTGAGGTGGATGCAGAAGCCAATAGATTGACGGCAATTACGGAGCACTTCAGCTTGTTCGATTATAAGGCGCAGAATTGGGAGGCATCACGCCTGCCAACACTCGATGGATTCCAAGTTGCGGGCTTTACCGGAGCAGGAACTTATAGCTACCCGATCCAAGTGCCTCCCGGACCAGCAGGATTACAACCCAGCCTGGAGTTATCCTACAACAGCCAGGTGGTAGATGCTGCCTCCTCGAGGACGCAGGCATCTTGGGTGGGGATGGGATGGTCGCTGGATACCGGGTACGTCCAGCGGAATATGAACGGAACTCCCAATTACTTCGATGACGACACTTTTTCATTGGTGATGAATGGGATAGGAGGGCTGTTATTACCTATCACCGACCAAGATAGCAACCCAAATACCATCGACTACCATTTTGCTAACGAGAATTTCTGGCAAATAAGGCAATATCTGGCAACAGGAGATGTCTATGGGTATCCGGGTGACCAATCTAAATGGGTGGTTTTTTCTCCAGATGGTACCCAATTTTACTTTGGTAATGATGATGGGATAGGAGGACATGCTTGGTATGCAGCCTATCCTAATGGATGTGCCAGTGTCACCATGCAGACCTGGAAATGGGGTCTGACAAAGGAAAGGAATATTTTTGGGAGAGAAATGGCTTATACGTATAATTCAGAGCTGTCACCTTCCCCGAAGTATTATGGGAATTGTTCTGGTCATAGAGCAACCATATTTGAAGCGCTCTATCCAGAGTATATAATTTATGCCAATAGTCGGTATCGTATCTCATTCGTGAGGGAAAAAGATGCAAATGGAAATGGTTACAGAACTGATTATGACACTGCCTGGAATGCAGCCGCATCAACGATGTTATACATGCGATCGAAGCTCTTACGCATCGAAATATGGCACGACCCGAATGGGATCTGGTCTAGTGGGGACGAAATTTTGATACGGAAATATACACTCAATTATGGCGAAAATAACCAGCAATTATTCCCCAATATGACCTGGCCAGCAGGTGGGAAAACACCGACCCTAACCAGCATTACCGAATATGGATTAAATGGATCTAATTCTTTACCTAAAACCTCTTTCACCTATGACAATATGCATATGATCATGGTAAAAAATGGTTACGGTGGTATGGTGAATCTTGGATATAACGACTGGCATGCAGCAAACGGATATGATTCCTATCGATTTGATCCAGAGCCAATTTATCAGATCACGGGTGAATATTATCCAGATGAATACAATGCAAATGAACTTGACTTAATGAAGGAATACTACCAACCTGGAACTTATTATAAAATTGTGGCTATAGCATATCCACATACGTGTGGTAGTACTGTGGAGTTGGGTATCGACGATGGAACCGCACATATATATGGGGAGCAATTAATTCTGGATTGTTGGCAATGGAATACAATCACAAGTACAGTAATGATATTTGGAGATGCACACCAGGCGAGAGCTTTATTCAATTGTAACGGTTCATGCAATTTAACAGAATATGAAGTATTTCCTCTCTTGACACGTTACCGGATAATAAGCAAGACTAGCACAGATGAAGTAACAGATGTTTCTTATACCACCCAATACGAATATGAAGGTGCCGCAGTGAATGATACAGATCACTCGGATTACGTGGTCGCAGACCCTGGGGGGGAACATTTGATGACCAAACCAACAGTGAATTCCGTGGACACAGCCAGGTTACTGAGACGGATCCTGACGGGAGAGTAGTAATAACCTTGTATAAACAGGACGATATCTACAAAGGACGAGAGTATCAGACGCAGACAAACGACGATTTGGGCAATATATATACCTGGATGTATATTGGTTATTGGTATGCAGATTATTCGTCTATGACTGTACTGCCCCACCCGCAAGGGCAGGGTTCTGACTTCTATCAAGATCTAAAACTCTTGTGGGTATATACTTCCTCTGAACAAAATAGAGCGTACAATGGGAATTTGTCATTTGTAGCGACTAAAAACGAATACCAGTATATCTCCAGCGACCAGGGAGATACGCAATACGGCAACCTGACCCGCAGCATCAGCTACTACTACAGCGGATCGGCCTGGGTAGCATACCGCGGCTCAAGGAGCCAATATTATCCCAATGTATCCAATGATACTCCAGAAGACTCACGTTTTTTGACAGGACTTCCTGGGTATACCAATGTATACCAATGCCCGGGAGGCTGCGATTGGGCAGCAGGTGACCTGGTGAGCTCGCAATGGTATTTATACGATGGGAACACTATGTACAGCGACCTTCCCAGCAATGGAAGTCTTACTGGTAGCCGGACCATGACGGACTATTATTTGGGCAATCCAATGTACTCCGATTCAAGCTTCACCTATGATAGCTGGGGCAACCGCACGATCACAACACAGTATATGGACTCCACCAACCTGGGAGGCTTTGGAACAGGCAGCAACCCACAGACAACCTATACCTGTTACGGAGCTGAAGGATCTTTAGGAGGGCATACCTGTAGCAATGACGGATACTATACATACCCGTTATGGGAGTACAATGCACTAAACCAAAAAACAACATATACGTATGATTTTTCTAAAAGCGTGCCGTTAAGTATAAGTGACCCCAATGACTCACCTTCCAATGACACCACTATTTTTGCAACCTATGATGAATTTGGGCGGATGGTGACCATTCGTCGTCCGGGAGATAGCGTAAATTATCCAACGGCGATCATGAGTTATCATGAAGCAAGCACGCCCTTCCTGAACAACCCGTTCTGGACGGAGGCGAAGCAGAGGATCACTGGTAGTACATACTTCACCATTCGCAAGTACTACAACGGGATTGGACAGCTCTTGCAGTCACAGGTAGTGGGAGCAACCATTGGGATGCAGACCAGGGACATCCTGACCGACACGTTCTACGATGCAGGAGGGAGGGTATCCAAGCAAACAGTGCCATATGATGTGGCTACCGGCAGCAATTATCACACAAGAAACTCTGGTATAGCCCACACCGAAACGACTTATGACATCCTGGGGAGGATATCCACCACCCTGGCGACAGATGAAGCGCCGACCAGCTACAGTTATTGGGATGGGTACGTCAGCAATGTCCCATATCTTTATACCCAAGTCACAGACCCCCGAAATAATATCACGATCACCAGGAGCGATATTTGGGGCAGAACAATAAAAGTGGATCCACTAACCGGGCCCGATGTTGATTACACCTATGATGCAGCGGACAGGCTTCATACGACGACTAGAGGAGGATCGGTTATCACATTAACCTATGATTTTGGCGGTCGAAAGACGGATATGGACGACCCTGACATGGGAGTGTGGCATTATGCCTATGATGCTTTAGGGAACCTGGTGCGTCAGACAGATGCTAAAGGACAAAGTATCTGCCTGTACTATGATTTGCTCAACCGGCTGAAGGGTAAAAATTACCGGAATGACATTAACTGCCCGGCTGACCCGGGCTACCCGAATTACACCAGCGCCTATTATTACGATGAAGGTGGGGCAACAGCCTATGAAATAGGACGGCGAACGAGCATGGTGGACATTTCCGGCTCCACCACCTGGGATTATGACAGCCGCGGAAGGTTGATCAAGGAAACGAAAGCTATTACTGGCAGTGGCACCTTCGTGACCAGGTGGGGATATAATTCGGCTGACCTGACTACCTGGATTAAATACCCGGCAAATAATTCCAGCGGGGAAGGTGAGCAAGTGAACTTCAGTTATTTGAGACAGATGCTACTAGACACCGTGACCGGAACAAATACCTATGTATACAACACAGACTATGACGCAGCTGGAAGAGTGGACCTGCGCAAATTAGGTTCGAATGGCTTGATCAATCAGAATTATAGCTATTTCGATTGGGAAGATTGGTGTGGTGCAGGACGGTTGCAACAGATAAAGACCGGCATTGATGAACCGACCAGCCTGCAGGACCTGCATTATACCTATGATGAAAATGGGAATGTGCTGACGATCCAGGATTATAAAGCAGGCAGCCCGCAGATCCAGACATTCACTTATGACACGCTTGACAGGCTTTCGTCTGCCGAGGCAGAGAACGGGACCGATGGGGATTATCCTATACAAAGTTACACTTATCATGGGACAACGGGGAACCTAGAGAGCAAAGCAGAGGTAAGTTATACTTATGGAGATGGGAATCACGAACATGCGGTGACGGCATTATCCAGTGGTGAAAGTTATACCTATGATGACAATGGCAACCAGATCACAAGAAATGTAGGAGGAAATTCTTACACTTTGAGTTATGATGCGGAGAACAGGCTGGTGAGTGTGAGCGGCGCAGCGACAGCTACGTTCGTGTATGATGGGGATGGGAACAGGGTGAAAGGGACGATCGGTCCCGCAACAACCTATATAGGCAACTACTTCGAGTGGACCGGTTCGACCAGCACGATGAAAAAGTATTATTATGCAGGTAGCACACTGGTGGCGATGCGCACAGGTAGCAGCACATTGAATTACCTCCTGGGGGATCACCTTGGTAGCCAATCAATAACGACTAACAGCACCGGGAGCAGAACCGGGGAGATTCGCTATTACCCGTGGGGGACGGAGCGGTACATCTACGGGACCACACCAACAACATTCCACTTTACCGGGCAAAGGCTGGAGAGTGGGATTGGACTGTATTATTACGGGGCACGGTGGTATGACCCTTATCTTAACCGCTGGATCCAGCCTGATACAGATGTACCAGAAAGTCAAGACCCTCAGGTCCTCGATAGATATATTTATGCAGGGAACAATCCAGTAAAGTACACTGATCAATCTGGCCATTGTTGGGGGATTGCCAGCGGATTAAGAGGCCTACCAATATATAATATCACATGCCAAAACCTGGACATGGCTTTGAGCATTGTTCAAAATCCAAATGCAAATTTTGGAGAAAAACTTCTGGCAGGAGGATATATTGCCGTAGAAGCTACTGCCCATGCAGGTCTTGTAGTTGGAACAACTGGACTTCTTTGTGCTGCAACCGTACCTGGTTGCGTAAAAACAGTTGAAACTGCACTAGGAATTGGTACTGCTGCATGCGCTGATGGAGATTGTACGAACGAAATAAATGCGAGCTCTCAGGTACTTCAGAATGCCGCACAAACCGCTCAAAGCGTTACTGACAAACTAACAAGATATTTATTAAATCCCAATCATCCAAGGGGGAGCACGATGGCAATTTGGTATAAAAATGCTCTCGGATTTACACAAGAAAATATGGGGGATCTAGCGAAACAAATCGTATTTGACCCCAAAACCGCTTACATAACTGAAGTGACGCAATTTGGTACCAAATACAACCAGATAATATCTATCATGGGTGCGAATGGTAAAGTTATTGATATAGTTGCTGCTTGGATAGAACTAGCTGGTGGTACGATTAAGCTGGTGACTACGGTACCATGGAAGTAGAAAGAGTTAAATATGTTTCGAGAATACGAAATGGTTAGATTACTAAGAGATATACCAGAACATCATCTAGCGGCTGGTACTGTTGGTGTAGTAGTAATTGTCTACGATGAGCCCAATCTTCCAATAGCATATGAAGTTGACTTTTCTAATGTTAAGGAAAAGGAATTAAAAACTCTAACTTTGTATGAACAAGACATTGAGAGTTTAAAATAACTGTGAAAAAATGAAAGACGAACGAACTAAAAACCAGTCCGTCCGCCTTCCGTTTTGGGTAAGGGAATTATATCGCACCTCTCGGCTTTGTAAGTCTCGTGTTTTTTGAACCTTAACAACTGAATATATTGCAGCGAAAAAAGAATGCCTAAGTAGGCTTTACTTCACACGTAAAGCCATAGCTAAGGATACATAAATTATTTGCCCACTTCCTGGATGATATAATCATCTCGAGCGGTGAGCACGGCCCCAAGTACCAGGATTAGGTCAATTGCCCTGGGGCGTCAGGGATGATCCTGTTTCAGGAGCGCCTACCTTTGTGTGCCACCGCTCACTGTTTTACCATAGATGGTAGAGAAGATGGCGGCAAGACGACCCGCTTGTGGCAATAAATAAACTCGTGGAATTCGCGGCCCACTCCAGCCTGGTCGAGCAGCATGCGGATGAACGACGCCGCTGATTTGTGGCCTGACCAGTTGGCTTTACCCACGACGTAGGCGAATTCGTAGAACTTACGCGCCAGGCGTTCCAGGTCAAGCTTTTTCTCGGCTACATGCTCGCTCAGCAGATGCCAGACAATGACCAGCATCTTGCGGGCGATGGCCACGATGGCTTTATTGCGGCCAATGTACGGCTCAAGACGGTCCAGCTCAGCCTTCCAGCGCGGGTCATGCAGCACCGCCACCTGAGCGGCTTCCACAAGGACGGCACGTATTTCACGCCTACCAGCTTTGGTGATCCCACCGGTACGGGTGGTCATGCCCGAATCATGCACGCGTGAACCCATGCCAGAATAACCCACCAGATTTTTGGCATTTGGAAAGCGGGTGATCTCACCGATGGCCGAAAGCAGCGTTACAGCGGTCACCAGGCCGACCCCGCTCAGCTGGAAGAGCACCGCCACGCGTTCATCCTTCGAGGCCCAGGCTGTCATATGAGTTTCCAGTAGATCGATCTGCGCCTGGGCAAAGTCCAGGGTAGCCAGATCGGATTGGATACGGATATGCTCCAAGGGACCGACCGAGAGCGCCAGCCACCAGGGTCGCTGGGTTGCATCGAACAGGGGTCCTTCAGGCAGCGGGATCGAATAGCGATAGAGCACGCCCTGCAAGCGATTCTTGGCCTGGGTCTTCAAGCCGATCATCTTCTTGCGCTGAGCAACCAAAGTGCGCAGATCGCGCACTTCTTGCGGCGGGACCCAAATGCCGGTGAGCAGCCCTTTGGCGAGCAGGCTGGCGAGCTGGATGGCAGCGATCTTGTCTGTTTTGACCTGGGAGCGCACCACCAAAGCCACCTGCGGCGGATGCACCACAATGACCGAGTGGGCATGAGGCAGCAACTCATCGTAGACATGGAAGGCATTGGCAGTAGCTTCGATTACCAGGGAATCTTCCGGAGTGACTGTCTTGGTGATCCAGTCCTGCAGGTCGATTAAATTCACCCGCCGGGGGCCGTACACTTTGTTGAGGTCTTCATCGACACCGGTCGCCACCAGGTAATAGCGATGCAAATCCAGCCCGATGAAACGCTTAGGTCGAGGCTTGTCAGTAGCCACCAAACACCTCCTTGAGGGGTATTCTGATGAACCGCATCAGAAAGGCCGGGCGCGTTTCTTTTTTGGGTCGCAGCTGCAGACACAGATTCGGGCTTGGGGACCACGGTGCATCCCACTCCCAGTTGAGACTATCCGAACGGGTCGTCAAACAAAATTGCGAGCTAGCTATATAATTAGCTTCTCAATCAGGCTACGACGGACCCTGACGCCACGCACCCGGAGTCCGCGTCCCCGTTCTACTCAACGGGGCAAGCGTACTCCAAAACGCACCCGGGCGCAACTCTGGAGCGTCCCCCGGAGTTGTCTGGTGACATACTAACAGTATTATACCTGATGCCTACAACTCCCAGGGTTATGATCGCTTTGCTTACGCCTTAAATAATCCTGTTCGTTACACTGATCCCTCTGGCCATATAACAGAAGATGAGAGGGAAGAAGCATCCAATATACTGAACTTACTCAAGAAATTCGGTGTAAATATCCTTGCAGATTGGGGAAATTTCAAGAATAAATGGAAGAATGGACTCTGGAGCTTAGACGAATTATATAATGTTCTGCAAGGAGTATCAGATTTAGCCAAATCAATGGGTGGTGTAGATAATTTTATAGATGCAATAGGTCTGATAACGATTGGACAAAAACAAATAAAAGAAGGTGGATATTATCAAGCAGGTAAAATTTGGCTACAAGAAAAAGGTTTTTCTACATGGACAGTTGTGCATGAATTAGCTCATTCTTGGGATGCGGCGAATGGTTGGAAATTATCAGGTAACATGAGTTCAAGTTTAGATGCAGGATTTGATAATCCTTTTCTTCACTTCTTATTCCCTAATAATCCAAACTATTGGTACGATCCAGGTCAAGGTCCTCCACCATGTGGTGTGGATGCTAACTTCAACTCGAAAGAAGATTTTGCTGAAGCAGTGACTGCTTTTGCTTATCCCGCAGTCGCTGAAAGTGAAGCAAATAGAAGAAATAATGGGAACTGGTCATACGTCAATCCAAGTAGAGGATGGAACTATTCTGGTTACTTGGATACACCTCGTGGACTATATATCAATGCTTTGATTGTATCTTTGCCATAATGAATATTTTCATGAATTTCTATCGGGATGATCTCTTATGAGCAAATTTGGAAAATATATATTATTAAGCGTTTCGTTTCTAATACTATCGGCATGTTTTTTGATTGGTAATAGATTAGTCGACTCAAACGCAAACGCTCATATCTGGAATGATATGAATGCAAACGGGATCATGGGACCTGAAGATACACCAATAGAAGGAATTAAAGTATGTGCAACGACTAATAAGGACGTTGATAATGAAGCTGAAGCAGAATATTGTTACTACTCCGATAAAAATGGCGATGTACCAAGCAGTAACGAAGTACGCGGTATGTTTTTTCCTGGAACAAAGTGTCAAGACATTTTCATTTTCATTATTTTGCCAGAAAATTATCTTTTAAGCACACAGGAAAAAGTAAATGGGTGCGTAGCCAGTTTTGGGTTAATAGAAGTAAGATAATAACCATATAATGAGTTGCACCTTGCTACGAAAATAGATTACGCAGGTAAAGAGACGGCATAACCTAACTGACTTAATTCATAAACCATGCGTTTGACCCGCCTCTGCTCAGATGCTTTCTTACGTTCCATAAACTTTTGCTCGTTATAAGTCTGGCCAGTTTTAAGCATTGTGTAAATAATCACGAGTAATTTACGAGCCAGGGCGACAATCGCTCGCTTGGAATCAGTATGTTGCTTCATACGCCAATACCAAGATGACAGGTATAGTTTTTTATGGGATGCAATCACCCAGGCAACTTCACATAGCATGGTCTTGAGATAATTATTACCCTGTGTGATGCGCTGCCTTTTCTGTTTATTGGCGCTTTTATAATTGCCTGGAGCTAAACCAGCCCAAGAACAAATATGCTGTGCGGTTGGAAAAGCTGCCATTTCCTTACCAATTTCAGCCAAAATAGTATACGCTGCAGTTTGGTCGATCCCAGGAATCGAGTCAAGCAATTCGATTGGACCTTGAAATTGAGAAAAGCCGTCATGGATTTCTATTTCTACCTCACGTAAATTGTCTTGTAGGTCTGCCAGATGAGCTAGCTGCATTTTAAGCAGCTTGCGTTGCGGAACAGATAAGGTCCCATTGAGGCTTGATAAAATTTCACTGGCCTTCTGCCGTGCCCTGGCCTTTAAGCACATATCCAAGCCCTGACTGGTAATGAAACCAACCTCTACCAATTGGTGCATAAGCGCTGATCCAGAACTTCCAAAAATATCTGATAGGAAAGAGGATAAACGGAAGCCATTGGTCTGTAATAGCTTCTCAATCCTGTTTTTCTGAGAAGTGATATCACGGATTAATGCTTTACGGTAACGAGTGAACTGCCGTAAATCTCGAATGTCACGCTCAGGCACAAAACTGCCTTTCAACAAACCAGCCCGCAATAAGGTGGCAATCCATTCAGCGTCGCGCATATCGGTCTTCTTGCCCGGAACATTCTTCATGTGGCGGGCATTGACCACCAGTAATCGCATTTCGTCTGACAAAGCGGTCTCCAGAACAGCATATACCGGTTGCCAATAGATTCCGGTGCTTTCCATGGCAACATGTCGGCAATTGTGCTCCTCCAACCATTTACGCAGTGCGAGCAAATCCCTTAATTGAGTCCCGAATTCTCTAATCTCACTCTGAGGCTTTAGCTGCGCTCTTACCGGGCCTTCCAATAGGCACGCGACAATGCTTTCCTTATGAACATCCAATCCACAACAACGATCCAAGATATCTTCCATTTTCGATCTGCTCCTTGAGGGTTTCAGCAGGGATTGCCGAGACAATTCGAACTTTGCTACGCGTGCTGGTTTTTTAAACCGCAACAATTCACTGTGCTCAAAGGCAATCGGTTTACGTTAACAACCGGGATGTATCTCACCAAGGTGCAACCAAACTCTGTCTGCTGTAACTGGAGCATACCACGATATTTTCATCCTTCACTGTGTAAGTCTCTTACATGATTCGTTAACAATTGAGAGAGCGCGAATTGAACTGGCCGTATTTCAAAAATAGATACGGTTAATGTAGGGTATTCAATCGGCGGAGAATTATGCTGCCTATACAGTTACGAAGGTGGCAGCGAATAGGTCATGAGAATGAGCGCAAGTGGCGGGTTGCACGTAAGTCTGCCCCCGTTCCATCCTACCTAGTCGATGCCCTACTGGGTCATCGACACTTGGGAAAAATATTCTATTGCCTTCTATCCCACCTATGGTTCACTTCTGCCATCCTCCGTACTCTCAATATTGTCGCCTGACTAATATTACAGCGCAACATTGGGCACCAAGGTTGCGAATTGGGCAAGCTTTGACTTGCGATGAGAAATATAAGCGGCATAATTTCGTTTCTGATAGTATCGGACCCGCCTCAAAGCCGCTGAGGGATCAAATACTGGTTTTGGAAGGATACTGGCCAGGAGAAGACGTACCTGGTAAACAGTCAAAGCTGGAGCCTGATCCTGGAAACGGATCCTTAATCGAACCAAGAAATGATG
>JBAQFX010000028.1:0-3440 GCA_049287485.1 Anaerolineales bacterium | reverse complement strand
GAGTGGGAGCGCTCCCAACTGGCCTTCGAGGATAAGCTCAACGACATGAATAAGCGCATCCGTAATTACAACCTGGAGGTGCCCCATGCGCGCTTCCAGCGACCTGTTTTAGTTTTCGAGCAGGAATTACTCAATATTACCTCCGAATAGTGTCTGGTTAAGAAATCTCGATTAGAGCAGATCTAAATTCGTGCTCGGTAGGGGTGAGCATCGTCCAACCGCCATTAGGTTGGACGCGATTTGCCGATACAGTGGACATAAAAACTATTCATAGAAAATCATAGCTACAACGACATCGTCAGCTTCTCACCGAACTCTTCCGGGTGGCTTTTTTCGATGATCAGCTCCTTAGCCAGGTGAAATTTCATAAAATCCCGCATGGTTGTAGCCATATCATTCACCAGACGCTCATCTGGTTCTACTCCCTCCTCTAGATACAGGGCTTTTATACGTAATACACCCGTCTTTCGCTCCATTTTAGGGTCGAAACGTCCCACCAACCTGTCTTTGTGCAGGATGGGTAGGCAGAAATAGCCCCATACCCGCTTGGAGGCAGGTGTGTACGCCTCCAACCTCTGGCGGAAGCCCCACAACTGCTCATCCCGCCCCGGTGCCCACCACAAGTTATCGAATGGACTGAGGAAGGTCGTGCGCTCAGCGCTGAGAGCCCCCTCGGCTGCCTGTTTCAGTAGTTCCAGGTTGTCACGGTGGACCAAGTAGGGTTGCGGTTCTCCATCCACGAATTGAATTTCAACCGGCATAAGCACCCCTTCCCCCACCATCGACTCCAACGCCGGTCGCACCGGTCCACGCTGGAAATAGCTATAACCAATCAGCTGGTTCGGCGTGAAAACCCCCAGAGCCAGCGCAGCCTGCTCCAGCCAGTATCGGTCACGCTGCTCCATGGTTGGTGGTTCAGTGTCCACCCAGGTTGGCAACACGCGTTCAGCCAGGTCGTAAACTCGTTGAAAATTTACCCGGTTGGCAATCATCAAATCACCAAAGGCGAACAGGTATTCCAGGGCGGTCTTGGCTGGTTTCCAATCCCACCAGCTACCTCGGCGGGGACCATGGTACTCAAAATCCGCTGCCCGTAAGGCACCTTCAGTGCGGATGCGCTCCAGCACCATCTCCATCAATTCGTGCCCCTCCTGGTCAAACCATTTCAGGAAACCCTCACTGTGGTTTTGCTGCATGCGCTGCATTCTAGGGAGCTGGTAGCGGTAATCTTTGAGTGGAATGATGGAGGCCACCCTTTGCCAGCCCTCGAATAACTGGCGCTTTTCCGGTGAATAGATCAGGGCATCGAAATCAGCAGGATGATAAGTCCCTATCCGGCTCCACAACACCAGGTAATGGCTGCGCTGTACAAGATTGAGCGTATCGATCTGCACGCAGCCCAACCGCTCTACAACCTGGTAGAATGTTGCGGGAGTGGGTTCGGGTATTGATTGATCTGAATTGGATAATCCCTGTGCGTGGAGTGCCACAGTGCGTACAGCAGACAAAGGATATTTAGTTGCCATTAATTATTTCCAATAAAGCTAACGCTCATGCCTGGACACTTTATTCATCCTGAATATTCGCTTAAATGGATATTTCCCCTACAAATTATCCAAGCATGGATTATTAACAGTCTTCCCATAAATATTGACAATATATTTCTCAATTATAGACCATCTAAAAGTTGGTAACCGGCAGCAGCCAATTATATACAGATTATCATATCAGTTGGGCAGAGTTTAACCATGCATCAAATTGCTCAACAATGGCTGGTTACAATTAGCATGCAGATGATATTTAACAGTCAAACAACTTAATTTCGTTTATTAGTAGTTATCACGAAGAAACCATTGCAATAGCGGCTCTACGTTGAAGCAGAAACCTGTAGAATTGCCAGAGTATACTTCCAGCTAAGATACAAAGAAATCCTTCAATAGTGTAACGGTAACGGGACGTAGCCGCAAAAAGGACAGCATATCCTAACAAATTCATCAATGCAAATCCTAATATTGTGATCCAAAACCTGGGCGGGTAGTTTTTGATGAAAAATAAAGCTAAAAAGGCAAGTGTTCCTAAGATTAAATATCCTGAAATAGCCAACATGCTAAAAATTTCTATTCCTGGCAGGGGTTTTTCTTGCCGGGTTCCATCATCAGCTCTTGGGAGAGCAACACTCCAGAAAACCGGATAATCATTTGGAGCGTATAGGCGAAGTGCTTCGATAACCTTATCCCGCAATTGTATACTGATCGGGGTTTGGTAAATGTAACTTAATCCCTTCTGAAAAGCATTAGCTGATCGAGTGGCTTCCCCGTTTCCAAGGTTTTCATCCGCAAGAAGATCTTCCCAGACTTGATTTTCATTATGGTGACCATAATAGAACATTATGCCCCCAGAAGTGCCTATTCCGGATCCAGGACCAATTACTTTTTGATTACGGATATACCAAGGCAGGATAATGATACCCCAAGCGATCATAAGCAGAAACAGAGAGATTATTCTGTGTGAATTACGTGTTTTTACTTCCTCCCCAGACTTTTTTTTGCTTGGCAAGATGGCCAATAGCGCAATTATTGGAATGTAATAAATGACTTCTCCTCTTGTTATCATGGCAGCGCCTAATAACCCCCCAGCGAAAAATCTGGTGATATATATCTTCCTGCCATCTACAGGAGATAGTATTAGGATTAAACCACCATATAAAAGTACAGTGAAGAGATGCTCTGAAGCAAGGATCGGTGAAAAAAAGATGTATATTGGATAAATTGCAGCCAGAAAACTTGCGATCAGACCTATTTTAATATTTTCTGTTAATATACTCGCTAGGATGTAAACGAAATATACAATGAGTAATGATAGTAAAACATTTATGAAACCTAACCATAAATTAGAATTGTTAACCAGTAAGAATAAAGCTAAAAAAATCGGGTATCCAGGGAGACGGTATGCAGTTGGGATGGGATAACCAAACTGGTGATACATAATAAGATTTGAAGCGAGCAGCCTGTATTCCCCAAAGTCTGATATGGGTATGGGTTGAGCGTATATCAACCAGGCAACTCGCAATAAGAGGGCCAGGATTAGTATATGAATTAGGTTAAGCTTGGAGATACGCCTTATCACGATTTCCATAGCACACATATGCTTATTCTGAGATAATAATTAGCGTTAACTTATTCACATTATGAACATTTTTACTGAGGCGTTGCAATTATACTTGAATTACTCCGATCAAATGCTTGGTAAATTGTATTTGAGATTCCCTACATTCTCCTCCGGGTATCTGCCAAATTGAGATATGTCTATAGGTTTGACCCCAACGGATGAAAAATGGGGCCTGATTAATACGCTGAAAGCAGGCGTGGGGTAGGATGCTATAAAGTCATCTGATATGCTCCTGTTTCTTTATTAACATCCTACACGACATTGTACTGTTC
>JBAQFX010000027.1:0-16957 GCA_049287485.1 Anaerolineales bacterium | reverse complement strand
CCGGCACTGGATAAAATGAGCAAGGAAAAACGTCTGGTGCGCCCGTTTGTGGAACAGTATGTTTTGGCGGATGATCGCCGGATCAACCTGCTGGGTGAAGGCCGTCTGATCAACCTGGCAGCTGCAGAGGGACACCCGGCTAGCGTGATGGACATGTCCTTTGCCAACCAGGCGCTGAGTGTGGAATACATGATCAAGAACGCCGATAAGCTGGAAAAGAAGGTGTACAGCGTACCCCAGGAAATCGATCGTGAGATTGCCCGTCTCAAATTAGATGCCATGGCTGTACAAATTGACGTACTCACCCCTGAGCAAGAGAAATATCTCAATTCATGGGAAGAGGGCACATAATTTCCTTCAAGCCGAGCCGATGGACCAGGCTTGTTGGTTGAGTAAGATATGTCGATGAAGATTGAACCGGTGACATTCACGGGCAGGATGGTGAGGCTTGAGCCCCTCTCGGAGAGACACATCCCCGACCTGGCGCAAGTGGGGCTCGAACCGGAAATCTGGCGCTACATGCGTTATGGAAAAATGGAAAGCATCGAGCAGCTGACTGCCTGGGTGCGAGAGCTACTCTGCCTGCAAACCCAGGGGACAGATCTTCCATTCACTGTCATCTATCTTGCCTCGGGGCATGCCATTGGCTGCACGCGCTACCTGAACATTGACCCACCCAACCGCTCGCTTGAGATCGGCGGCACCTGGTATGGGTTAGATTATCAGGGAAGCCCGGTCAATACGGAATGTAAATACTTATTAATCCGACACGCCTTTGAGCAGCTGGATTGTGTGCGCGTGTGGTTTAAGACCGATGCCCGTAACTTGCACTCACAACATGCTCTGGAAAAGTTAGGGGTGGTCAAAGAGGGGGTGCTGCGTAATCACATGATCCTGCCGGATGGTACCATCCGCGATTCTGTGGTATACAGCCTGCTCCCCAACGAGTGGCCACAGGTTAAAGATAAATTGGAAGCTCGATTGGGTTACTAATAAATAACCGTTATGAAGATCCCTGACCACACTATACGGCAAGCAACGCTTTGCAGAATCCCTCCGCACGTGCTACAATGAAAATGACAATTGTTTAATGGACCTTTAGGTGAAATTCCACCAATGATATGATTTGTAAGAGCATAGTAAAATATGAGTGATAAAAAACTTCGTATCGTCCCACTCGGGGGGCTCGGTGAAGTGGGCAAGAACATGATGGCAGTCGAATATGGCGAGGATATCCTGGTTATTGATGCCGGGTTGATGTTCCCTGAAAACGACATGCTGGGGATTGACTATATCATCCCCGATTTCCAATACCTTCTGGATAAACGCCAGCGCGTGAAAGGTATCATTGTGACCCATGGTCACGAAGATCACACGGGTGCCATTCACCATTTGATGGAACAAATTAAGGCTCCCATCTACGCTACACCCCTGACGCGTGGCCTGGTGGAGCTGAAGCTTTCACGCGGTAGCCTGTTGAACCAAATTACCCTGAACACGGTTCAGGCAGGTGAGATGGCCCAGATTGGCCCGTTTAAGGTGGAATTCTTCCATGTGTGTCATTCCATCCCGGATGGAGTAGGGTTGGGGATTGACACCCCTGAAGGTCTGGTCGTCCACTCGGGTGATTTTAAGTTTGACCATACGCCGGTGGATAGCTGGCCGACCGATTTTGCCAAGCTGGGTGAGTTCTCCGGTCGAGGTGTGCTGGTCTTGATGTCAGACTCGACCAATGCCGATAAACAAGGCTGGACACCCTCCGAACGGGTGATCGAGCCTGCGCTTGACCATGTTTTTCGAACTGCCTCCGGACGCATCATTGTAGCCACTTTCGCCTCGGTCATCTCGCGCATGCAACAGGTGGCCAATATCGCCATCAACCACCAACGCAATCTGGCCTTTGTAGGAACCAGCATGAACGAGAATGTGCGCATGTCACGCAAGCTGGGATATCTGGATATCCCTGACAATCTGATGGTCAGTGTTGAGCAGGCGAAAAAGATGAAGCCGAATGAAGTCGTGTTGATGTGTACCGGCTCGCAGGGTGAACCCTCTTCCATCCTTGGGCGACTCTCAACAGGCACGAACCGCCAGTTCGACCTGCAATCAGGGGATACAGTGGTACTTTCGTCACACCCCATACCCGGTAATGAGGAAAGCGTACACCGCACGATTAATCGCCTGTTCCGGCGCGGTGCCAATGTCATTTATGATGCCATTGCCCCGGTACATGTGTCCGGACACGCCAGCCAGGAAGAAGAGAAATTACTGATCAACCTGGTTAAACCCAGGCATTTCATCCCCATCCATGGTGAGCTACGCCACCTGCACCAGCACGCTGACATGGCACGCGAGCTGGGTATCCCCGCCGACCGTGTGGCAACGGTCGAGAATGGTCATTCGATTGAATTCGAAAATGGCAAGATGAAATTGGGCGAGCGTGTACCCGGTGGGTATGTCTTCGTTGATGGCGCCGGGGTGGGAGATATCGGTCCCAGCGTGGTGCGTGAACGCGAAGCCCTGGCGCGGGATGGCATCGTACTGGTCAACCTGGCGATCGATCGTAATACCTGCGTGCTACGGGAGGAGCCTGAGATCATCACCCGCGGTTTTATCATCAAACGGGATGCCGATATACTCATGACAGGAATGAGCAAGCTCATCAGCGAGACTGTGAGTCGGGGCAATGGGGATCTGAAGGAAGACCTGCGTAACACTTTAATGAGCTACATATATAACGAAACCAAACGCCGCCCGATGATCTTCATTACCACCAGCCGAGATTAAATCACCAAGCGGGTGAAATTCACCCGCCTTTTATTACATAACCTTATATCAAGCAAGGAATGTTATCACGATTAGGATGACAGCCAGGAGGATCAACAAGATGGCTGTCGCCCAGGCAAGTATATTGAAGATACGCCCATTACTGAATTTACCCATCAACCGTTTGTCATTGATTAGCAGCAGCATAGTGATCAGAATAACCGGTAACAATACCCCGTTGAACGTCTGGCTGATCAACATTGCCTGGATCAAAGAGCGGATAGGTAGCAAGATGATGGCAGCCCCCAGGATGATCATCGCTGCATATATACCGAAGAAGATGGGGGCATCTTTCAATTCACGGCTCAGGCTGTTTTCCCAACCGAAAGCTTCACAAACTGTATAAGCTGTAGAGAGAGGCAAGATGGCGGCAGAGAAAAGCGAGGCGTTTAGCAATCCCAATGCAAATAGAATAGAAGCATATTTGCCCGCCAGTGGACCGAGCGCAAGGGCAGCATCTTTGGCGGTTTCGATATTAAGGCCACTCTTGAAAATGGTACTTGCACAGGCAATAGTGATGAAGGCAGCCACAAAAACCGCAAAAAGCGAGCCAACAACCACATCCACTCGCTCATATGCATAATCCTTCACCTGAAGCCCTTTATCAACGATGGATGATTGCTGGTAGAACTGCATCCAGGGGGCAATGGTTGTGCCAATGATGGTGACAAAAATGGTCACATACCCCACATCCAGGTGGAAACTGGGGGTTGCCAGTGCTCGTCCCACTTCAGACCAATCAGGGGCGGCAAGCAGCCCAGAAGCGACATAAGCAAGGTATATAGCACTGGCAACCAGGAATACCCGCTCAATAACTTTATAGCTACCCTTGGTAATCAAGAACCAAACGGCAATGGCAGCCAAAGGGACAGAAATGTATTTGCTGACGCCGAAAATTTCCATGCTGGCAGCCACACCAGCAAATTCGCTGACCGTATTAGCCAGATTGACGAAAACAAGTAACGCCAGGATCACTGCCGTAATCCTGACGCCCAGACGCTCACGGATCAGATCTGCCAACCCCTTACCGGTTACTACTCCCAGGCGAGCGCTCATCTCTTGCACGATAATCAATGCCAATGCCACCAGCGGCATCATCCACAGCAATGAATAACCATATTTTGCACCAGACACTGAATAGGTGGTTATCCCACCGGCATCATTATCTACGTTGGCAGTGATAATGCCAGGACCGACCACAGCAAACAGCAAAGCCAATCGCATGCGAAATGGTTTTAAGCGTTGCCACATATTCATGAACTGCCTCCCTGTTTATCAGCGATGATGTGGTTATAGTTGCCTTAAAACTGTGTTTTTACGACGGTTTACTGGTAGAAGCGTGGTAAACGTTTCTTCCAGGCAGTGGGAATGATTTTGTCCAAAGCATCATCAGCAGTTACAATGCCCTGGATGCGCTTCTGTTCATCCACAACGGGGACTGCCAGGAGATTATATTTCGAGACCACCTGGGCGCATTCCTCCTGACTGTCATCTAGATCCACCGTTACCACCCGTCTTTCCATAAAATCGGTAACCAGTGCGTCTGGTTGGGCGAGTACCAGCTGCCTGAGAGAAAATACTCCTAGCAAGTGATCCTCCTGATCGGCTACGTAGATGTAATAAATCGTTTCAGCTTCAGGGGAGGTTTTGCGCAACTGTTCCATGACCTGTGAAGCCTTGAAATTTGCCGGGACGGTGAAATACTCGGTGTTCATGATGCCACCAGCAGTATCTTCCGGATAATTCAGCAGTTTAAGCACATCCTCTGCTTCTTTATCCTCCATTAAATCCAGCAACTCTTGCTTGCGTTCTTGAGGGAGCTCAGCCAATAAGTCTGCAGCTTCATCAGGCGCCATTTCTTCCAATACATCAGCCACACGATCGTCCGACATACGCTCGATCAGACTGACCTGAAAGTCAGGCTCCACCTCTTCGAGCGTATCCGCCAGTGTTTCGATATCCAGTGTCTCAAGAATTTTGCTTCCTTCCTGCCTGGATAAATCACTCAATATTTCAGCCAGATCAGCTGGGTGCAGATCAGCCATTTTTGAAGTTGGCACTTTCAAGCGCATCGGTTGGTCACTCGAAAGTAGCTCAATATTGTCCCAGGAGATGATGGAGGGAAGCTCAGACGAGCGTGAATGGGATGACAGGCGATCAGCAAGGCTTCCTAAACCCAGCCTGCGTATCAAACCCGCCCCACTGATATCCACATTAGCTACATAAACACTGCCATTGACGCGGGTAAGTTGCAGGTCATTAACACGTACGACGCGCATACCATCCGTATCTATGAGCTGTTTATCCAACACATCCCGCACCAGATGTAAATCTTCTGGTTGAGTTTTATATTGTGAGATCTCAGAAAACCTCTTCTTTAACGGGATTGCCAGGGAAATTAAAGCTGCCACTTCATCGATTGGAATAAACACCGAGCCTGAAGATTGCTTTACCTCAATCGCAACTAGCTGAGGGTGATGGATATCTCCATGACGGGTGGCAATCAGGTCCCTCAATTTGCCAAGGCGTTTCCCGTCGGCATCAACAACGGGCCGTCCGATAAATTCACTGGCGAAAAACATGGTTCACCTCCTGAACGATTCAGGATCCTTATCATTACTGTTGGCTTGTTCAGGAGGGTGGAGGGTTAAAAATTTTCCCGGAAGGTCTGGTTACATCATAACCACTTCCGGGAAGATAATCCAAAATGGTTAATCTTCCCTTTTATACCTTCCTGACCCATGCAGACAGTATCATGCTGTTAAAAGCACACCTACATGTGCGCTGATTACTCGGAGGGTGGTCATCATCCTCGTTTTTTGTCGTTTGCAAGTTAACACCCATCGAGCAACGATTACTTAATACTGCTTCTTGTATCTGGTTAATTGCTATCATGATATAAACTATATCCAATTTTTATCTGACAAAGTATAGCACCAGGGCGCAGCGGCGGCAAGAGGGTAAAATATACACCCTTGAAGAAATATCCAGTGGGAACTTTCCAGGTAGGATAATCGTCTTAGGACTAATTAGTTACATGGAGGTAACAATGCGTAGTAAATTCTTAATCCCTACAGTCTTACTCATTGCAGCAGTACTATTAAGCGCCTGCAGTGGCACAATCCAATTTGGACAGACCCAACCACGCACGATCAATGTGACGGGCAATGCACAGGTCATTCTGGCCCCTGATATTGCCTACATTTCTATCGGGGTTCACAGCGAGGCTAAAAGTGCAACAGAAGCAGTGGCAAGCAATAACTCGCAGACCCAGGCAGTCATCGATGCCATCAAGGGCCAAGGTGTGGATGCCAAAAACATCCAAACCACAAACTTCAGTGTTTACCAGCAGGAAAAATATTCTCCCTCGGGTGAAGACCTGGGTTCGTTCTTCATGACGGATAACACGGTTTATGTAACTATGCACGACCTAACGAAGATTGGCGACATCCTGGATGCTTCCATCAGTGCAGGAGCCAACAACATCTATGGCATCACCTTCGATGTCCAGGATAAGGAAACTGCCCTTGCGTCTGGTCGAGACCAGGCAATGGCTGACGCGAAAGCACAGGCTGAAGAACTTGCCAAGGCTGCAGGTGCCACCCTGGGTGCAGTCCAATCTATCAGTTATTACAGCAGCTCCCCATCACCGATATATTATGACACCAAAGTTGCTGTACCTGCGGGCGTTGGTGGAGGAGCTAGTGTACCCATCTCATCCGGACAACTGACCTTGACTGTATCCGTCACCGTGACATATGCCATCAAGTAAAGTTGGTATCTAACTTCAGTGGGTTCAACACCCCTGAACCCAAACTCGACTATAATACCTCTCGTGAGAGAGGTATTTGTTTTTCGTCCACCCCGCCGCCCAGGGATGATTTTACACGGCAGTGCAGCATTGATTCTGGCATCCATTGGAGCCATTGGATTATGGAGAGCAAGCCTAGCAGAAAGTGGACCCGCTTTTCTCATTTACTTATTAGTTGCCATTATTGCGATAAGCCTCACTCCGGGACTCATTTACCGCATGTATGCCCTGCAAAGGGCGAGATATATCCTGGCACGTGATGGAATCAGCCTCTACTGGGGATTGCGTCGTGAGGAAATCCCCATCAACCAGGTGAATTGGGTCGGGTCAGCTGACCAGAACAGGATGTCTCTTTCCAAACCTTTCTTCCGTCTTCCTGGTGCAGTGCTTGGAATGCGGGCTCAAGCTGATGGAAAACCTGTGGAGTTCCTGGCTGCACGTGACACAAAATTGGTCCTGATCGTCACCCCTGAGCGTGTTTTTGCCATTTCACCCGCCAATGAAACCGAATTTCTGCAAACCTATAGGAGGCTCTCAGAATTTGGCTCATTATCAGCCATCCCATCCATCTCTGACTATCCAACCTTTCTTCTAGCCCGCTCATGGGCAGACCGCCCGGCACGCATCTTAATTATCTTCAGTGCTTTATTAGCGGTTGGCTTGATCGTGTGGGTCAGTGTCAGCATACCAAACCACACTTTGACTGCTTTACGGCTGAACGCCGATGGCTCACCAGTAGAGCTCGTACCAGGCATCCGCTTGTTGCTTCTCCCTGCGCTAAATACACTTTTCTTCATTGCTGATTTATTATTGGGATTGTTCTTTTACCGCAGAGCAGATACGCGGGTATTAGGATATCTGATGTGGGCAAGCTCAGCGTTAACCAGCCTGTTATTTTCAGGTGCGGTTTATTTTATCCTTCATGTAACCTAGTCTTGCTGAAAGTTTTGTATGCAGGTATTTGTTGGCTTTCTATTAGCGATTCTCATTGCAGTGCTTGCATGGCGAGTAAGGGCACTTTCTGGCACTGGAGCCTGGGCCGCCGTATTAACCGGTGGTTTAATCTTTGGTTTGGGAGGGTTAGCCTGGGCAGTTTTATTATTGGTCTTTTTTATTTCCTCCAGTGCGTTGTCACGTGCGTTCACCAAGAGAAAATCCAATCTGGCTGAAAAATTCTCCAAAGGTAGCCAGCGCGATTGGGGTCAGGTTCTGGCAAATGGAAGCCTGGGAGCGCTATTGGCGCTTAGTTTCTGGCTCTCACCGAAGCAAGAATGGCTGTGGGTAGCATACGCAGGCGCCATGGCAGCT
Organism: Anaerolineales bacterium; assembly: GCA_049287485.1. Taxonomy (GTDB): domain Bacteria; phylum Chloroflexota; class Anaerolineae; order Anaerolineales; family UBA4823; genus FEB-25. Next base: position 9,012 of record JBAQFX010000027.1, on the reverse strand, counting down.
GTGAACGCAGATACATGGTCTACCGAGCTGGGATTGTTAAGCCCGGTTTCGCCTCGCATGATCACCAATGGGAAAAAAGTTGAGCAAGGCACCTCTGGGGGAGTCACGCTCGCCGGAACATTGGCAGCTCTGGCAGGTGCAACGCTGGTCGGGCTCGCTGCAATAATTTTTAGAGCAGGTCAAGCGTGGCTGTTCAACCTGATAGTCATTGTCCTGGGAGGTTTGATCGGATCACTATTCGATTCCGTGCTGGGTGCTACGATGCAAGCCATTTACTGGTGCCCAATATGCAACAAAGAGACCGAGCGGCACCCTACCCATACCTGTGGCAGCCCAACCAGCCAGGTGCGCGGTTGGTCCTGGATTAATAATGATGTGGTTAATCTGGCTTGTTCGTTGATGGGGGCAATTGTAGCCGCAGGATTATGGCAACTGTTATCGTAACGATATTCAGCTAACCACCAATTTCGCTCATCTCGCGGTTGAGAGGGATAATTCCTTCTGCCAGGCCATGTCCCCATGGTTTGTACCATAGTCCATTAATAATCAGCTGTCGGATCTCCCACAGGGTCGCTCCGAAACGCAGAGGGGTGAGCAAATCCACTTCTCCTTCACGGAGTAAACAAAGGCGCAAGCGTCCATCTGCGGTCAGACGTGCACGTGTGCAGGAATGACAAAATGGCGAGCTAACTGACGAGATAAAACCAATGTCCCCAACCGCCCCGGTCATGGAAAAAATGCGAGCCTCGCCATCCAGCTGACCGTCATTGACCGGTTCCAAGGGTCCAAGTACCGATTCAATATAAGCCTGCATTTCAGAGGCAGTCACCAATTGACCAGTCTGGAAATCACTGTTGCCACCAAAAGGCATCATTTCGATGAATCGTACCTGCCAGGGATGCTCCTGGGTAAGGCGGGCTAGGTTTTCCATATCCGCCTCGTTATAACCGCGCACCACTACTGCATTGATCTTGATCGGGGTGAGGCCAGCATTTTCTGCTGCCTGGATCCCTGTCCATACATCCTCCACAGATCCCCAGCGGGTCAGGGTTTGAAATTTTTCCGGATCCAGCGTATCCAGGCTGACATTGACGCGCTGTAAACCAGCTTGCGCCAGTGAATATGCCATACTGGAAAGACGTACCCCATTGGTAGTCATGGTTAATTTATTGACCCCGGGTGTGCCAGCAATTTCCTTCACCAGATCAACCACGTTAAGGCGCAGGGTCGGTTCGCCCCCCGTCAAGCGGATTTTATCAAACCCCAGGCTGACAAATAAACGAACCAGGGTGATGATTTCGTCATCCTGCATTAACTCTGTAGGCGGCCGGAATACCATCTCCTCTGGCATGCAATACAAACAACGCAAATTACAATGATCAGTCAGGCTGATGCGTAAATAGTTGAGTCTTCGTCCGTAACGATCGAGTGCCATAATTCATCTATTCTCACCAATATGGATGCATATTATAGCATTAACCGGGCGAACTGCGTGGTTGGGATTTCAACCCAGCAATAACCTCAGGATGCGTTATCCATTTCCCATTCTCCAACACCTGTTTGTCCCATGGGAAGATCACGAACGCATCACTTACCAGGGCGCTGACTTGGGGAACAGGCATAGCCCAGGAATGGCTGACCAGACAGGCAGTTACGATTTCCTTTGCTCCAAGCACTTTGGCATTTTGTGCTGCCATGGATAGCGTTAGCCCAGTATCGGCTATTTCATCGATCACGACCACGACCTTCCCGGCAACCTCTTGCGGGACAGGCACCTTCCATACAGGTAAATCATATAGGATCTCATTATCCTTGCGCCGGGTCAAACGGATAGGGAATAATTCGCGCCGCAAACTGCAAGCCACCACGGTAGCCGGGAATAATCCGGCGCGTGCGATTCCCAGGATTACCTGCGGATGAAATGGCTCCACGAGCTCTGCCAGGTGTCGTGCCAGGCTGGCAAACTGGTTCAAGGTAATGCATCTTACCCCAGTACGGTGGGTGTAATCGTAACTTTTCATAATAATTTACGGATATGGTCGATATGATCGTATGTATGCCAGACTGCCCGGCGAAGCAGCTTGCGCGGACTCCAAAACTCACCTGAGATGCCAACTACTCTGGTAGAGCCAGCCAATCCTGGGAGAATTTCTACCAGATATGAACGTACTTTCTCTAAACGGTCAAATGGATCATCAGGAACATCCTCACGCGCAAATGCCAGGCCCAGCCGGTCCAGATACCACCACTCAGCACCAGCAATATGCTTGAGGATGCCCGCGATGCTCCAACGCTCTTGAGGATAGGTGCGATTGAGGATTTCTTCACTCAAATCGCTCACGGTCTTTAACAATTCCTGCCTACCCCAACTGAGCAGCAACAGACCATGTTGTATATCAACTTCCTTTAATGGGAGCCAGTCGTGACGGAACCAGGCATTGACTTCATAGCCATCCTGCACCACTTCGTAATCCTCGTTGATCGAGTAACATTCCCAGGTCTCTTCCAGGCGATACTCTCTTTGCGCAAGATCCGCCTCAGAGAGCCAGCTATCTGGTGTATGGGAGGAAATCCATTTGCCATAAGCCTGGATGGCTTTAGGTACAGCTGTCAGGGCCTCATCTCCGTTCACACCATAGGCAAAACAACCTGGGTGACCCAATACCCAGGCCTGCGAGCGATCCTCGGTATTATTTTCCAATCCGATTTTAAACATGGCCAGCTCCTATCCATTAACCTGGATGACCAGACCTGAGGTCATACGCAGTAAATCTTTGGGAGTTAGACGAAAAACAGCATGAGCCGTACCAGCCGCAGCCCAAATTTCCGAGTATTGCAGCAGGTCCTGGTCTATGAACATTTCTAATTGCTCGGTATGACCTAGTGGAGGCACACCCCCAATGACAAAACCAGTATGTTGGCGGACGAAATCCGCATCTGCTTTTTCAATTCCCTCCCCAACAAGCGCGGCTATGATTTTCTCGTTTACCCGATTGGATCCACTGGCAATGACCATGATCGGGCGATGATTGGTCAGAGACCTAAAAATGATAGATTTAGCAATTTGCCCTACCTGACAGCCAATGGTTTGTGCAGCTTCCTGGGAGGTGCGGGTTGAACCAGGCAGTTCGATCACCTCCAGTGATAGGCCGATAGCATCCAGTGCTTGTTGAACTTTCAGGGCACTTGGACTTAGATTCATCATATCATCCGTGGTCGTGTGATTCACTTTCCAACTACATCCATTTACGCTTCCGCATCCACAAGAACATCCCCAGCGGGGTTCCCACGACAATGAGCAGCACTATGATAAATACGGTGTTATTGGTCCAGGCATTTAAATGATTGGCGACAGGTTGGAAGAAATTCATACCAAAGAAACCGGTAATAAAAGATATAGGCATGAATAATGTGGTGATTATGGTGAGAGTTTTCATAATCTCGTTCATCCGGTTGTTAATCACAGAAAGATAGGTGTCCAAAACACCTCCAACCAGGTCACGCAGACTTTCCGAGATATCGTGCAGACGCACCAGATGGTCATATACATCACGGAAGTACACCCGGTCTTTAGCATCGATGACTACATAATCATCGCGGGCCAGTTTATTGAGCACCTCTCGCAAGGGCGATAACACCCGGCGTAAGTGGAGGGTGGCTCGTTTAAGGGTAAAGATGCGCTGAATGATATCAAAATTTGATTTTTCGAGCACCTCATCTTCAACCAGTTCAATTTCTTCATCCAGAGATTCCACTACCTGCATATAATCAACGATCAGCTCATCAGTTAATTTGTACAGGACGTGATCGGCACCACGCTTGAAATGACGTACATCCTTCGTGCAGGTATCCCATACCCTGTTGAGAGCCTGGATGGGCAAATCATGGTGGGTGACAATGTAATTCTCACCCAGGAAGATATCCAATTCAATCCCTTCAATATCCTCTTCCCCACTGGTGTAGCTGATGGCATGCATGGCGATGTATAAATACCGCTCCCAATCATCCACTTTAGGAACGTGCGTCTCATGGAGTGCATCATCCACTGCGAGGGGATGGAACTCAAAGGTATGCAGCAAGATGTCTTCGGAAGATTCAGGATTTTCACCGTCAAAATCAACCCACAGAACACCCGCAGTATTATGTAGGGCAGCAGGATAATCTTCAGGAGATATCACGGTCAACAAATCACCATTGCCTTGATAGTAGAGTGCACGCAGCATGATTCCTCCTGAAGAAATTACTTAGATGAGCTTGAGGTTATTGATAAATGTTCAGATTAAATTATACGTTAAAAAGAAAGGGTGCAATCGTTCTGATTACACCCCGCGGTGATTAAATCAATCAAATTAAGCAGTGAATTTCTGTTTGAGTCGAGCGTTTTTCCCGGTTCGTTCTCGCAAATGATAGAGCTTCGCCCTGCGCACCACGGAATGTCGTTGAACGACTACTTTCTCCAGCCGTGGTGAACGGGTAAGAAAAGTCCGTTCGACCCCGATGCCATTACTGGCGATGCGACGGACGGTAAAACTAGCATCATTGCCACGCCCTCGCTGGCTGATAATGGTACCTCTAAACTCCTGGATACGTTCCGTGTTGCCTTCTTTTATTCGGATATGAACATTTACCATATCACCTGGTCGCAACTGGGGGATATTCGGATTTTCGGGTTCTTCAACAGATTTCAACAGATCGTTCATGATGATCCACCTCTCTAATAATTGCCACAAATCACTCTATTTCAACACAAAGCCGCCAGCGGCGGCGAGGTGCAAGATTATAACATGCCACGCATAATTTGAGAAGGAAATCAATCATAAAACAGAATTTTATCTAAATAGACCAAAATTCGATTCACTTGTCAAAATTTGAGAATCTTAATTGCTGTAATACAGTGATAAATGCATCGGGATAGGGGGCAGTGAGTTTGAGCCTTTCACCGGAGAGTGGATGGTTCACCTCCAAAGACTTGGCATGTAATGCCATGCTTCCAGCCAACATTTTAGATAATTCATCTCCCTGTGGAAAAGGATGAATAATTTCCCCTGCTTTCGTATTTATCCTCGAGCCATACAATTTGTCCCCTAGAATGGAAAGACTCATCGCAGAAAGGTGTGTACGGATCTGGTGTGTACGACCAGTCTCAGGAATAGCCTGCATTAGGCAATGAAGACTGAAGCGTTCCAAAACCTTCAGATGAGTAATGGCAGGTTTTCCTTCTTGGAGGTCTACTACAGTACGGTGCTGGCGATCACCATTGAGGCGCAAAGGCAGGCTGACGGTTTTCTCTTGCCAGGCAGGGTTACCTACGATTAATGCATGGTATAACTTGGAAACCAGATGTTTCTCAAACTGAGTATTTAATGCTCGGTGAGCTTCAGCAGTGCGAGCTAAAAGTAATACCCCGCTGGTGTCCTTATCCAGGCGGTGGACAATCCATAATCTACCCAGTTTTTCCTCTAACAATTTTTTAACATGAGGCAGGCTGGGGTTATAGCCATCGGGTAGTGTGGAAAGCCCTGCGGGTTTATTGATCACCAACAGGGCTTGGTCTTGATAAAGAATGTCCATACACTCACATTGTAAACCAGAAACCTTCTACCAAGGAGAAAATGTCAGAAGATCAATTTCCTGATTCTCTCCAAATCTTATGCTACCGCTTCACCACGTTTCACCCCCCACATCATGATCATAGCAACAACCATAAAAATCGGGGCGACGATCATGATCGAGTTGTAATTGTTACCCGTCAGGCTGATGATCCAACCATTGCTGTTGGGTCCTACGATCGCCGAGAGGGTGGAAAACAGGTAATACAGACCGGTAAATGTGCCAAGTTTCGCCGTTTCGGTCATATCCACCACCATGGGAAGGGAATTGATATTAATCAACGCCCAGCCCGCACCAGCCACCATCATCAAAGCTCCTAAAACCACCAGGACAGCTTTGCCTCCTTCAACCATTACCATTCCCAACAGGGGTAAACTTCCCAATGGTTTAAGCAGAGTAGCAGGAGGCAGGAAATAGATGCCAAGCAATACGATACACATCACGACGATACCGGCGATGATCGTCCGTCTCCTTCCAAAACGGCTGCCAATATATCCGGCTGGGATGGCGAACAACACAAAAATAAACGAGAGTTCGCCCAACAAGCGTGTGCCATTAGCTTCGCTAATCCCCAGATGGTTAATGGCATACAGGTTGAAGAATGCCTCAATGGCAGTATAACCCAGGAACCAGAAGAAAATCGCCAGCAAAATACGGAAGGCGCTCTTATCCTGATCCCTCACCACCTCCCGTAGACTTTTCCACATACTCGGTTCCTCCGGACTGGGAGCAAAATCCTTCGGTTCTCGGATGAAGGCAAAGACTAGCAATCCAGCCAGGATCACCAATACCGATCCCATCCAGAATGGATAAGCCGGGTTCAGCTCATACAGTCGGGCACCCACCATGAAGGAAAGAATGGCACCGACTCCACCCATCAGGTTGATGATCCCATTCGCCTGGGAACGGAATGGTGAAGGAGTGATATCAGGCATCAAGGCAATCGCCGGAGTTCGCCAGAAAGCCATGCTTAATAATAAAGTTGAGGTGCAGGCAACAAATAACGGTAGAATGGCCGCTACCGGGATGAACCCAAAAGCAATTGCACCAATCGGGGCACCTATCAGTATGAATGGCATACGCCTCCCAATAGGCGTGCGTAACCGGTCAGACCAGGCTCCTACTGGAGGTTGGATCAAAAGGGCGGCGATATTATCCAGGGTCATAAAAAAACCAATCCAGCGTACATCCAATAAAAACTTTTCAGCCAGGAACACCGGCACAAATGCGTTATATACACCCCAGATGACAGAGATACCAAAGAAACCAAACCCCAGCAGAAAGATCTTGCCATAGTTAAAACGCATTCCAACCTCCGTAAAAAGAGTTTTTAGTATAGCTCGTGACTTTGGGAACCTATATCATCTAACTCCAAATTGTTCAAAAAGTCGCGGTCATTGTCAGATAGGGGCGCTTTTTCCAATAGATCAGGACGACGTTGCCTGGTGCGTAATAATGCCTGCTGGCGTCGCCATTGGGCAATCCGGCCATGATCTCCAGATAGCAGGATATCAGGCACACGCCAGCCATGGAATTCAGCTGGACGAGTGTAATGCGGGTATTCCAATAATCCCGTTGCGTGCGAATCGTCCCAGGCTCCTTCTGGGTCTCCCAGGGTGCCAGGGATCAGGCGGGTGATGGCATCAATTAGTATCATAGCAGGCAACTCGCCGCCACTGAGCACATAGTCACCGATAGAAATTTCATCCGTCACCAGGTATTCACGTACGCGTTCGTCGATCCCTTCATAACGCCCGCATAATAACGCCAGGTGAGGCTGTTGGGATAACTCTTGGGCCACCGCCTGCGTGAACACTCTGCCTTGCGGATCAAGTAGGATTATCGGGCAGGAGGGTGGTGTCCCCAAGATGCTCTCAACCGCAGCAAAAATTGGCTCGGGCTTCATCACCATGCCACCACCCCCACCATATGGTAGATCATCGCATACGTGATGTCGGTCAGTGGTGAAATCACGAATGTTATGCAGCTGCACATTAACCAGATGGTTTTCCTGGGCGCGCTGCAGTATGCTGGCTTCCAGATAAGGCTTGAACACCTCAGGGAAAAGGGTAAAAACATTGAATCGTATGGTTGTAATCATGGATGACTTATTCTAGCTTCAAGCAGAAGGTTTGGCAATACAAACGAGCAATATTATCAATGCAGGTTGCTTAACCACTCCCCATGCTGCTCAACCAGATTGTGATGATGCTCATGATTTCTATCATGAAATAGTTCTCACCCAGGCAATCCCTTTAGATCTTATCTTGAAATCAATCAGGCCATACATTGCAGGGATAATAGATATGTACAATTTTTTGGTTATTTGCTAAATTGGAAATACTCGCTTATCAAGCCATTCAAGTCCTGTGTCGTATGATTTCTTAATATCGTAAAGAAATCCTCAGTGGTAGCAATACTATGCGCATTTTTATGGGTATAGTCACGTAAAAAATCAAAGAATGCCTGATCACCTATTAAATTGCGCAAGTCTTCCAAGAATTTTACTCCGTTGAGGTAAATCGCATCCCGGTAGGGGCGATATTGGCTGAAATCATAAATCGAATTATCCACCCACCCACTTGGATTGTAAAAATCCACCCGATAATACCACCACCAATTCACCAAAGATTCGCCCGAGCTAGGCGGATAATCGGGATAGATTTTTTCATAAAACACATGCTCCATGTAGGTACACAGAGCTTCATCCAGCCAGGGTTCCATCGCCTGGTCATTTCCGACTATGCCATAAAACCACTGATGGGCAGTTTCATGGGCAGCAATAAAAGTCAGATAGCCTTTCGGGGTGCCATCATAAAGATTATAAAAGCCATGACTGAGGAAAATCAAACCATCATATTCCATGCCATCCAGAAAGTCGGCTTCAACCACACTCAATGAGGTATGAGGATAGGGCATGAACAGCTGAGAGTATAACTCCAAAGCAGCAGCGGTATTTTTTAAAACCTCCTGCCCGGCTTGTTCATCATATGGAAAGCTGTAATTATTAATCGTCACATCTCCAACCCTGGTAGTTTGTAATAAATATTCCGTACCTGCCGACAAAGCGAAAGTTCGGGCTGATTCCAGATGATAAGAATAACTATCACCATCTTGCTCCGCAGGAGCAGAAGCGGCAATTACCAAATCTTGAACCGGCTCAGCAAGGGCGATTTTGACGTGAAAATCTGCCACATCATATACTTGATGCTCACCAAAGTACCATCGCGGGTGCGCTAACCATCCCTCACCAATGCGGTAAGGGGGCAAATACGGATACCAATCCACAATATTAGTCTGCCTGGTTGAATAACCATAGGGCACCGGTCGGTTTTCTTCTGATGGAGCCTGTAATTGTGGGATTTCTAATTGATAATTAATCCTGATTCCCAATCCGTCACC
>JBAQFX010000026.1:0-11761 GCA_049287485.1 Anaerolineales bacterium | reverse complement strand
CTTGTATTGTTGCAGTCGAATCTGCCTCCCCATAACACGCCTGCAAGCAGTATAGGGCCATTCTTGCTATATTGTAATCTCGCAGTATCGACACATAACCCCGCAGTACCCGTAACACAGGTGGGAGGAAGGAAGGGGCTTTGCCCGGTCGGATCAGTCAAATTAATTGGATTAGCAAACGTGTACAACCATGCATTGTACGACATCGGCTGGTTCATGTCCCCTCCCCAAGTATCCCCGGTCACGAACCTTCCTACCATCGGGTCATAATATCTTGCCCTCAGGTATACCAACCCCGTGCTGTCCGTCCACTCGCCGGTATATCCAAAGGAAGATGTACTGCTCCCGGCGCTGTCCAGCACTTCCCCATAAGGCTCGTAGCCTTTCGCCAGGGTCACAGCCCCTGTATTATCGGTCAGTTGCCGCAGGCTGCCTAATCCATCGTTTGTATAATATTGCCAGCCAGCCGGCTGCTTTTCGCCAATCCTCCCTTCACCATATAAATAGGTTCTTGTCCCATCGGAAAGTACCTGCGTGAGTCCTCCAGCCAGATCTACAGTATATCTGGTCCAATTCATATCTATAGTCTGTTCCAACCGGTCCCCTAAGCCATTATATCTGAATCCAATTGTCGGCTGTCCGGTTGCACTCACGCTTGCCAGTCGGTTAGCGTGGTTATAGGTATAGGTTCCAGTACCATCATTCAGCATATTGCCGTTATTATCCCATGAATATGCTTGGGAATTTACATAAGTCAGTCGATTTGCATAATCATATTGGTAGTTGGTCACTACTGGATTGCCCGGCCCCGGATCTACAGATTGAGTCAGGCGGTTACCCACCGCATCGTAAGTGTAATCGAATTGGCGCCCAATATTATACGCAGCCTGGTGTAATCGGTTCAACGGATCGTAGGTATAGTTGATCACAATCACATGCGACCAACCTGATTCTGCTAGAGTTGTTGTTCCTGAACTTGGTGGCGCCACAGGGAAGAAATTCAATGTGGATCCGATCAGGGTGTTCGATATAACTCCCGTGACTGTGATCTCGATAGTTTCTGTCATAACCACAGTAAAGCCCTCATCCGATACCAGCGACTGTGTTACTGGCAGGGTCACCGTTAGGACAGCCTGGTTCAGCTCGATCGGGATGTCATCTGTGATTACCAATGTGTCGGGAAGGACAGCTAATCCACCAGTGATAGGGATGGTATTGGTCAGTGGTATCTCATCTGTATACGGCATGGTGACGGTCAATACGACTGTCTCATCATTGATAGGGATGATATCTCCCAATGGTACAGTGTCAGAGATCGGCAATTCCCCAGAGTAGGGTAAAGTAATGGTCAATGGAATCGCCAGGCTAGAATCGAGCATTGACCCGCCCATCATGTCCGTGCCACCACAGCCATGCACTCCTGCAACCGTGCCTAAATTCGCTTCTCGTCGCGAAGCAAACGCATCAAAACAATACCAGCCTCTTGTCCCGCTATTAGGCGTGCTTAAGGTCCCCATCTTGCTCTGCCCTAAACGGTGAGTATCGTTGTCAATGCTACTACGCGTGCCTTTTGGTGTGCCATCAACCCATAATTTAAGATATCCGTTCGATGTACTTGGACTTGAAGAAGCTTTCCATTCGATTTCTATAGCGTGGTAAGTATCGCTGAGAGAGGTAGCCAGTGGTAATGCCCAGCTACCGTTGTCGGTGCGTATATAGGCGTCGATGTAATATAACGATCCACTTTTACGTAGCTGTATCTTGATGATTAGGCCGAAACCGGCTAATTCTGTATAACCCTGGAAGATTTGGTGCGCATCTCCAGAGCTCATACGGATCGAATTTGGGTCGAAATAGAAGCGGGCGAAATAATGGCTTTCATTATCCGGTGTATCGTCTGTCACGGCAAGGGTATCTCCGTCGTTGATGGTTACCTTCATTCCGTATGTATCTACGATCGACGCGATGTTACCGACGAGTAGATCATTGCTGGTTGTATGTGCAGACCAATGTGCGAAATCTCCACTCTCAAAACCATCTGCGAAGATAGCATCAAGCGGCTCATTTGGCTGGCGCACCCGCTCGGTCTGGCTTACACGGTTCCCTACCGGATCGTATTTGTAATCGAAATAGCTCAACGTTCCGTTCGTCGTCGAATATTTTTGTTCCACAAGACGTTGTATGCGATCATATGTGTACGATGTTGTTACTCCGCTGGGATAATTAACAGCGACCGTATTACCTGCCACATTGTATTTATTTGTGGTGGTCTGTGTATCCCAATCGATGGTCTGGCTCAGTCGCCCGAGGGAGTCGTATAGATATGTCACTGTTTTTTGGTCGGGATAAATGATCTCTGTTCGGTTTCCTGAGGCATCGTAAGCATAATTAATCTCGCTGTCGAAAGGATCAGTGACCGCAGTGATCCTACCAAGCGGGTCGTACTGCCAACCCGTCGATCCAACTCCATCGGTCATCGCCATACGCCATCCCAAAGCATTATATGTATATGTGACTGTCCCATCCGGACTGGGATAATCGATCGCGTTGAGTCTATCCAATCCATCAACAGAGTAATCTGTTACTACGCCATTGGCGTCCGTCATCTGCACTTGGTTACCCTGAACGTCATATGCATAGGTCCATTCGTGCATTAGTGGGTCAATTTCGGTGATCTGGCGCGCCAGATCATCATATCCATAAATAGTATAGTATTGTAGATTACCAAGTACCGCATTTGCATCGCGTATCGTGAGTAGGCTTCCTCTTTTATCGTAAGTGTATTCTGTACGAACGTTTATATCTACAGTTGGTGTCACTCCATTTTGGTAATTCTCAACCACTGCGTTTAGCCTATTGAGGTCATCATATTCATAAGCAGTGCTGATTCCATTCGGATCAACGACCTTGTTCCGGTTTCCTGCCCGATCGTAAGACATATCAGTACGTATGTTTATATCGAGTACCGAAGGGTTACGCGGCGGTGCAGAGGGATTCGAGACATCCCAACCTGTAAGATTTGCAACGATAGTAACCTGGCGTGACAGCCCATCATAATAAGTGCGTGTGATGTGCCCTAAAGGCTCGATTAAGGCGATTGCCTCCCCACTGCGCACATAAATGGTTTCGTAACATATATTAAACGGCGTTACGGTTCCTGTTGTATCACGGTTGCAAGTTGGATGAGCTGGAGAAAATGGATCAATAGTGGGGTCCAGGTTACTGACTACAAGGTCAAGCCTACCTAAGCGGTTAAAATATGTACGGTTCGTACGGGTAAAAGGTTGTTCATCTGCATCTGTCAGATATTCAATCTTGATAATTGCATCACCGTGGGCATCGAAAGCAGTCTTTACTTTGATGTTTTCAGAATTGTTCCAGGTAGCCGGTGGCTCTGGATCCTCAATTTCTTGGCCTACCAGATTGCGAACTACCCATTCCTGGCGACCCAAATCGTCGAAATACGTGCGAGTAACCCTGGATTTAGATTGCCCATTCTCTGCCCAATATTCAATCGTCGCTATCGTACGACCCCGCTCATCATAGCGGGTTTCAACTGCTACGTTCTCATCATTACCGAATGATGAGGGATCAGGTAGATCTGGATCTTCGTATCCTTGTACAGTTAGATTTCGTATCACCATGTATGGACGGTTGAGGCTATCATAGTATGTACGAGTGATCCTACCTAAAGGATCAATCATCGCAATCGCATTCCCAACATCGTCATAGACGGTCTCCTCGCATATATTAATGGGTTCCAGTTCTCCTGTTGAATCCCTGTTGCATTCTGGAGGCGGATCAAGAAGGTTTCCGGTGAAGTTGCGCACAACCAGGGTTGGACGGTTTAGTGCGTCGTAATAGGTCCGTGTGACAACACCCAAGGGGTCAATAGTCTCGATTGCATTCCCGTTACCATCGTAGACTATGCTTGTAGTAATATCCTGGTCGGCTTCTGAGCTTGGATCGAATGAAGGATCACAAGGGTCGTCATTCGGATCCGAAAGGTTAACTACAGTCTTAATCAAGCGGTTTGATTTATCATAACAATAATGGGTGATCCGATTATCATTATCAGTCGTACGTTGAACGTTGCCATTGTTATCGTATAGCGTGTCGGTACGAATGTTTTGATCGGGATGATCCGAAGTCCAACCAGGAGGAGGAGGTGGATCCTGGATATTTCCAGTGAAATTTTGAACAACTATCACTGGTCTATTGAGGTTATCGTAATACGTACGCGTAACACGCCCGCCTGGATCAATAGTAGCAATGACATTGCCGCTTTCATCGTAGATCGTTTGATTGATTACATCCTGGTCCGCATTTGATGTTGGTGTATATTGTATGCAGGGATCTGGAACAGTTGGATTATCGATGGTTTTTACCACCCGGTTAAGCTGATCGTAGCAATAATAGGTGATATTTCCAGCGTTATCGATCGCCTCTTTTACCGTGCTATCGTCGTTGTAAACAGTACTGTTCTTGATATTTTGATCGGGATAGTCTTGATTGTAGTTCGGAGGATTCGGATTACTAATTGATTGCCCTCGTAGATTCTGGACTACATCCGTTACCCGCCCGGCATCATTGTAATAAGTTCTCGTGGTATACGAAACCACCTGGCTATCTACAATAGCCCATTCGATCGAAGCTATGACATTTCCTCGAGTATCGAAGATCGAATCATGCATTCGATCATACTCGGGATCAGCTCCCGGGACAAACTGATCTGAGCAAGGATCGATTGGAGGATTGGGGCTGAGATTATTAATCGTTCGCCACACCCGACCAGCAGCGTCGTGACATGTCCAATCCACTCTGCCGATAGATTCATTGGTTATTGATTGGAGATTCCCAAAATCATCGTATGTATAAGTAATGACATTTTCCAGCGCATCTGTAATTGTATGGACTTTGCCACTTGTATAATAGGTATATCTAGTATGATGGCGTTCGGGATCCTGAACGTCTTTCAACAACCCTGACGGCACACCATCTGCGCTAGTTGTGTAGGTGAGTAGGGTCGTATTCCCTATCGCGTCGATGCTGCTTATCATCAGCGTGCCACTATAGTTGTAGGTTGTCGTGAAGCCCCTCCCATCAATGATTTTTGTCAGGTTATTGAGATCGTCGTAACCCATCGTAGTGGTCAATGGCTGGCCTGAATTGAGTATTTGCACGGTCTGGGTCAGGTTGACGCCATCTGCACTCCATGTTAGATAAGTTGTATTGGTCCGGGGGTCGGTGATCGCCGTTGGTCGAAAGTTGTCGTCGTATTCCCTCGAAGTTATGCCACCCAATGGATCTTCGATATCGGTCACCGTAGATCGATAATCATATAAATGTGTTGTGGTGATTCCAACCGTATCATAAACTTCTGTTGTCCTGCTATCCAAATAATTCAACCCCATCACCAGATTGTCCTCGCCGTTATACTGGGCAATCGCTCGCCCTTGGGGGTCGTACACGGTTCTCTCGACAGTCTTACCATCTGGATCAATTACTTTCGTCAGGAGGTGTGGGTAATTGGGATCGCCGTAGATATACTGCCAGGTGTGGGTTAAAACGTCGCTTGCAGCAGTTAAATTGTCATTATCATAGATATAACTTACTTGTTTAGTGCTTGTTCCTACTCCAGCCTCCGCCCCAGTGAGACGGTTTGGATGATTAGGATCTGAATAGCTTAGAGAAATGAATTCGTTATCTGGTCCTGTAACTTGAACTAATTTCTCGGGGTTTTGTGTATCATAAGTATATAAAATGATGTGCCTTTGCGCATCCTTCCAGCTCAATAGCCTGCCGTCAGGATCAAATGTGAAGGTGCGTTGAGCGCTATCCTTTATCGCATACCCGGTCAAGTTTTCACCATACATCAAGCTAATAAGCTCACCGCATAATCCTAGATATGCGGTAAAGGTGCCAGTATATGGATCGGTATAAGTACCATCGATATAAAAGTCATATACATTTGTGGATTGGCTTTTGAATAACACCATACCGTCTTCTCCACCGGGATCATCAGGGAAGATCAGGCGCGATTGCAGGTTGTTCGTCCATCCATATCCCATCGTAGTGGTATAAGTGTCTGTAGCTAAAGAGGAGTACCAACGTTGTAATTCCAATGGTCCTGCTACGGTTTGAATTGAGAGATCCGTAGCAGATTGATCGTATCCACCTGTGCGTGTATTGATTGGATCAGCGCCATATTTTTGTGTGTATTTATAGGTTGGACACATTCCTCCACTACCCGAGTCACGAGTTGACTCTTCGGGAATTCTTAAGACAGACGAAAACTTAGTGACAAAAGCATTACTATCAGATTCCCCAGGAGGTTCTCCATATGTGATTGGAAAATCATCAGACCATGTCTCTCCTGTAACATAAACACCTTCCCTTACATCAGTCGCAACATCATTACCATAGTCATTATCACTTCCACCAAGATATGTAGCATAAACAATTGATCCTGTTGAATCAAGCTTCACCAGAACAGCATCTCCATAACCGTAATAGTAAGGATATACGGCGTCACTTGTTACTGGGAAATCAGATGAATATGTGTCTCCTCCGATATACACATACCCATTCAAGGCTGTGGCGATTCCATATGCCTCATCATCGTCGCTTCCTCCAAATGAGGTAATATATATTTTAGAATCATCACCAGACATACTTGCGTCGAATTTTCCTAGAAAAATTTGATTCTCTGAGCTACCAGTTATATATACTTGGTCAGAATTATCAATGTCAATGTCGTATCCATATTCCGCATAATTATCTTCTTCATATATATAACTAGAGTAATATGGAAGATCGGGGTCTTCGCACAATCCACCAGCGCATAGAACTGTTAGAAATGCATCCTCATTACCGCCTGGTGTCGATTGATATGCACGCTCGACAGGAAAGTCCGTCGAATTCGTCCATCCAGCAATATATACATTACTATCTGGATCAATCGTAATTCCCCAACCGACATCATCATTAGTTCCTCCTAAATAAGTGAAAAATACATAAGACTGCCCGTCTGGGGTGAACTGGATTACAAAAGCATCAGAATCGGTACCATTGGGATCTGGGGGATCTGGGTAAATTGCATTTTCTGTTGTATCTAAATCATTCGAAGTAGTACTTCCAGTAACATATATTGATCCCTCTGCATCAACTTTTATTTGATAACCTATGTCTCTACCAGTTCCTCCAATATAGGTGGAAAATACCATCTCACCATCTGGGTTAAATTTAACCACAAAAGCATCGAGCCAAATATCTGATCGAACTCCTTGGTATGGATTCAACGTTGCAAAATCATATGAATAAGTCTCTCCAGTAATATATGCATTTCCACTCGGATCGATGTCAATACCATAAGCTTTATCTTGTTGATCTCCTCCGAAAATATTGTAATAAATAATCCCATTACCAGTTGCCGGAATTTTTAAGACAAATGCGTCAATATTACATAAAAATATACCTGTACCCAACACCCCAGGGAAATCTTGTGAACATGTATAACCGGTTACATAAGCATTTCCGTCATTATCGGCAACGATCCCTAAACCACCATCAATATCGGTACCGCCAACAATCATTGAATACATCAATCCAGTTACTTCACCCCGGTTTTGATTAGTCGTCATTCTTTCTTCAGTGTTGGCATATGGTAAATTAATCCGGTTCCCATTGAGCACTGGCAATGCCCATTCGGGTTTCGAAATATTCACTACTTTAAGATATGGAATCGATATATCCGTGAATGCAGTGCTGGCAACAATATAATCCCCTTCATTGACTAATTCATCTGCCCCTTCAACCTGTAATACTACTTGTTCTAGGGAGGACTCATCAGCTGCAATTATTTCCCATCTCCATTGGGAACCCTCACTAGAAATTTCAATATCTACGCCAGGATAGATATCAACATAGCGCACACCGCCCCACACAGGCACATTGGTATGCCATCGCACCGGATCGTTTCCTATGTAATATGAAAAATTAGTGTTCAGCGATTTAAATCCTATCATTTGAGGATTGTTATTAGCACCAACGAAGGATAGTCGCAAATTCACACCATTCCTGGGGGAGCTTAGTGTCTGTGAATCAGATGAAAATCTTTCGTTACGTAATTCATCCGGCAGAGGCTCTAGATAGGTCATCCAAATCGCGTCTGGGGTCAGGTAGCTCAAGCCCCCTGCACCTCGTACCTGAAAACGCGCCTGTGAGTCAAATTGTCCTACGTTTTCTATAAACATCAATGATGGCATTCTGGTGGATTCGTCCAGCTGTAGCCGTGTTTTTGTATTGAGTAACGGCCGTTCAACATCAATCTCATCAGCAGGAGGAGTATAGCCATTATTCACCTTCGTTGTTGCTTTTCCTGTTTTTAAATATTGTGTAGATGATTCAGCCCTTGCAACTACTTGTACACTAAGATTGGACAATAGAAACGAAAAAACAAGGATCCAATTTAAAAACCCTCTCGTTTTCATGCTGTTCTCCCTCCCAGAACGTCCCCCGCCATGAGTTTTTCTCCGCTGGCGTTCGCCAATATAGGTGGTTTAAATTCCCCACTTGAGCCTCTTCCCTCGATCTAAAGAGCCTCTTTTATCATATTAGCACACACCTGTCCTCTAAACTGTCTGTTAAAGATTAAAAAATATTCTCTTTTTGTGAATTTCAGCATATATTTATTGACTTTTATTTTGATTAATATTCTTGTTGCGCCAAAATTTTGTAACTACCTCGGCCATGTAAAGCAGAATCTTAAGCAAGGTAGTGTGCTCCAGCCACTGTGTGACGGTGAAGTCCATCAAGAAGACTGCGCGAGTCAACCAGCTGCGGGCTGGGTAGTATGTTCCCAGTAAGAAAGGCTGCTGCGCATCCAATCGCTAACGCCCTGCTCAACCCATCACCGGGAAACCCCCACCCGCGCTATTACCACGAGTGTCCCGTTATCGAGTAGAGAATCCGTGCTGAAATTATCGGTAACCAGGTCCAGATCTAATCCATTCCATTCCCCTGTTTGAGGAATCACAATTAATGGTAAGTCAGATGCTAAATGGCCAATATCTCCGAAGACTACTGAGCCAATCTGTGTCAATCTCAAATACCCAAAGAGCCGATTGAGGTGTAATAAGACATTTGAAAGTGCAGCAATCTCATTCCAGAAAAGTTTATCACCCATACAGAGGTAAATGTAAAGCCTGTCACCTTTGACCTGTTAAATAACTCAAAGCATCTTCTCGTGCGGCCCACACTGATTGTTCTTTGAGACTCAATGAGCAAAAGAAGGGTTTATCTATAGTTGCAAGGTTGGTGATTACTCATTTATAGAACCGAACATAGCCCAAAGACCACAATCGATGATATGGATGAAGAATAAAGCATGAGGTATCACACAGTTGATCGAGATGTTTATGGGGCTTAGCTAACACTGGCTAGGGTGAAGGAAAATTTCCTGTTAGTGATCGGTATATAATTGATATGGTGATAGGTTCCATTTGGTCAAAACGAATCGTCTAGCCAGCTATCAGGCAGTATATTTATTAATTTAGTAAGTGTCAAAACAATTTATTATTTATCCTTCACACCGATGGTAGAAATTAAGCGCCGAAAAAAGAAAAAATGCCTGATTGATGTAATTGTTGCCCTTATGAACAATCGGAGGCCATGCCGAAGAGCCACTGAATGGAGTTAATATTATGAGGAGATTGATGCCACTTGTATCATTGATTCTTCTTCTGATTCTAGCCTATGGGGCTGATCGTGTGTTGGAGGCAGCCAATACTAGAGCGTCTGAAACGATCATTCGAACTCCGGTTATTTGGCTAAATACTGTCATTCTACTGGTATTTGCCGCTGTTATGTTAGGACTTGCCTGGTTTACCCTTGTCAGGCAGCCGATGCCCAAAGCAGTTTCTTGGATGTATTTAATTATTGGCTGCCTGATTGTATTCTCTAGCCCAATTCATTTCACGTCTGGCATTCTTCCGCTGCCAATTTGGTTTCAAAAACTTCCATCCTCTTTTCTCATCCGGAACGGTGCCTTCGCTGCCATAATAGGAATCATAGGTCTCATACGGAAAAAATAACGCTGGCCATCGAAGAAAACCTGTTCTGGGAGGCTGTGCCGCTCAGCTCGAAACCGTTAACCTAGGGCTGCCCCAATCCTCCTCAGCTCCTCGCCAAACCTACTGATCTCCTCCAGCGTGTTGGAATGCACCGGGCCCACCCGCACCATGCCTCTCCTGCGCTCCAGCCGCCCTATGGCCAGGTTATCGACTCTCGCTCTCGGATGCTGTCTCATCCAGGATAGGTGAATACAAGGTACCGATCGATTATTGGGTCAAATGGTGATTGTCCTTTACTGTTGGAATGCAAATCAGCCCTTTTGACCCAGCCACTCCACTGCCACCAGCTCTTGTATTGCTTGAAACTCCGGGTCGCCAGTTATTATGGTACCACTCGATTCTCGTGCTGCTACAACGGCAAATGCATCAGCGTAAGCAACAGGGTAGTTAGCTTTAATGTGGGCTGCAGCCAGTACTGCTTCTTTTGTCGCAGGTAAAATTTCGATGGGTAATTGCTCTATGGCTGCCAGAGCCGCCTGAGCTTGGACAAGCCCTACCTCTCGCTCAGTGATGTACAGTACCTCACCAAAATTAATGATTGAGAGTATGACCTGTGCATGCCCTTGTGATGCCTCTTCCAATATCATCTGGACACGTTCCACACCGACTTCACTATCCAGATATGCCAATACAGCAAAACTGTCCAGCACATAGACTGGCGGTTTAGCGCTCACGTTGATGTTCTTCCAGCAAGATCTTGGTCAGTTCTTTTTCGGTTTTCAACATGCCAGCAGCTTGTCTGATGGGGTCTTGCATTACCGGGATTATGGCGAGAACGCCCCCATAATCGACAATATGCACTTCAGAGCCTGGTTTGAGATGGTATTTCTTTCTCAACTCAGTTGGGATTACGACCCAACCTTTGTTGGATATGGAGTGGATGGTCATATAATTACCTCAGTTTGTTATACTTTTAATTACAATTGTATAACGATGCAAACAACCTGTCAACACCTGTCAGAGCACCATCTTGATGAAAGACCACATCCTAAAGGACAACCTTTACGAAAGTTCGATATTAGCTCATCGAGCCCGCCATCCTCCCCAACGCTTCCCCAAACCTTTGGATCTCTTCCAGCGTGTTGTAATGCACCGGTCCCACCCTTACCATACCGCCGCTGCCTTCCAACCCCAACCGCTCAGTGACCGCTAACGCATAATAATTCCCATCCCACACGTAGATATTGGCGAGGTCTAATTCTTCTGCCACCTGGCGCGGGTTTTTCCCGGACAATGTGAACGCACAGGTGGGCACGCGCTCCTCCAGCCGGCGGGTGTCCGTGATGCCGTAAATCGTCACGCCCGGTGTTTCCTCGAGAATATCCAACAGGGCGTGACTAAGCTCGAATTCGTAGCTGCGGATGGCAGACATACCCTGCTTGAAGCGCAGGCGCCGACCAGAATACTCACCTGAATAGCGCTCGGCGTGCTCCGCCCCAAACGTCTCGCCTACCCACTCGATATACTCGAGTGCTCCCAGCACGCCGCACATCCCCTCGAAGTTGCCCGTGCCGGTCTCGAACTTGCCCGGCGGGTCTTGGGGGCGGGGCGAACCTTGTAAGCGGTCAGCTTATCTAAAAGGTCATATTTCCCGTAGAGCACGCCCATGTGCGGCCCGAAGAATTTGT
>JBAQFX010000025.1:0-16010 GCA_049287485.1 Anaerolineales bacterium | reverse complement strand
GACCTGAGTTGACTAAAAAAGGGCGAAGCAACGCTTCGCCCCTACGAGACATACATTGATTTCATTTATTCACGTGTTACTTGTCATGGATTTGACAAAACTCAGCAGTTCGCGGCTTTCTTGCAGCCAGACCATGGGGCTGGTGGTGGTCTTCAAATAGCGAATGACCCCGTCATGGTCAATGACCACCGAGGCAGTGCGCTGGATGAAGATCATGGCTTTTTCCAGGCCATAACGGTGATAGATGTTACGTTCAGGGTCGGAAAGGACCGGAAAAGGCAAGTGCAGAATTTGGGCATATTGTTTGGCTTTATCAACCTGCTCTCCCAGGATCAGCAAGATCTCGCAATTGGCTGCTTTGAACTCGTTGTATAACCGCCCCAACTGGGCGGAATGGCTGCGGCACTGCATTCAGTTATATTCACGCACAAAGAACAAATACACGTTGCTCTGTGAGCGAAAATCAGCCAATGAAATGTCGATCCCGGTACTGGCAGGCAGGGTGAAACCAGGTGCCAGCGAGCCGATGATCAGATCAGGATTGTCCATCATCGTGCCTCCATATCTGTTGGCGGTTGACCAGTGTAATATCTTTCATAAAAAATAAATACGAAGTATGGTACATCATGGATTTATGGTCAGGTGACTTCATCAACTTAACTTTCCAGCAAAGAGCTAAAATTCCTCCCGGTTGAAACGCCACAGAGCGAAGAGCACGAAAAGGATGCTCTCAGCCACGATGAGCGCCAGGGTAGTCAGATGTTCCGATTGGATTGGAGTCCCTAACATCAACGCGGTAACGAGCGTTGATGTATTTCCGGACGAAATAACCAGGTTCCATGGTAAGAAAAAGCGTAAGGAAGGTAAAACTGCGATGATATTCTGTTGAAGGAATAAAATTGCCAGCGGAATGCCGATCACAGGTCCACGGCTGTTGAAGAACGTGCCCAACATAAGCGTCAGCGACAGGAAGAAAAAGTGGCTGATAAAAATCACCACCAAACCCAGCAAGAGGTTGAATGGTTTTACACTGAAATGCTTGGTAATGGCGATGACGGAGCAACCGATAAGGCTTGGCACGACTACCATGGTAACCAGCACCCCCAGACTGTTAGCAACCACCTTGGAGAGTACAAATACCGGACGGGTGACGGGCTTAGAAAGTACCCAGGCCGCAGTTCCTTCCCGTTTTTCACCTACCAGGACATCCTGCATGATAATTACCACACCAACTGCTGGAAAGAGGCCTACAAATACAGTAAAAAGAATTAATAAATCCTCAGCAGGAGGAGAATCGGGTGCCAGGGCGACGGCGCTCAACAACCCACCCACCAGGCCTCCCCAAATCAGGCATTGGACCCACCAGGTGCGGGTTTTAAACCAACGTGCTAATCCACTGCGTAGCATGTTGCTCCAACCACGCAGCCAACCGCGCTCACTTACCAGCTCAAAGGCTTCATTTCCCGACATTTTGACCTCCTTCGATGACCTGCAGGAATACATCTTCCAGCTCGTATTGTTTGCGGCGGAATTCGGTCACGGTGGCCGGACCATTGACCAGCAATTTGAGCAGCTGGTTTTCAGCTGCTACAGGATCTGTCACACTCACCTGCCAGATGGTCTCTTCGTTATGCTGGCTGGTTTTGACTGCACTGACCCAAGGGAGGGATTGAACTTGCTGGAGAGTCCCGTCAGTTGCGCCCTTCACGTGGATAATATAGATGACACCTTCACTGCCTGCCAGCAGCTCTTCGATGGGCCCCTGTGCTACTAGCTCTCCGCGGTTGAGAATGACCACAGTATCGCTAACGCGCTGAACATCATCCAGGATATGGGTGGAATAAAAGATGGTGGCATATTTGCGCAGCCTGGACATCACCTCGAGCACATCCCGGCGACCGAGCGGATCGAGACTGGCAGCAGGCTCATCCAGGATCAACAGGTCGGGATAATTCACCTGGGCCTGGGCAATCCCCAGGCGCTGGCGCTCTCCGCCTGAAAAGGTTTTAATCGGACGATCGGCTTTATCGACCAGGTCGACCAGATCGAGCATCTCATCCACCCGGTCTTCGATGGCTTTTTTAGGTCCTTTGAAGAAAAACTCAGCAGTGAAGCGCAGGATCTGGCGGGCAGTCATGTACTCATAGAAACGAGGGTCTTGCGGTAGGTAACCAATACGAGCGCGGATATCCACGCTGTGGCTCACACTATCCATGCCGAAGATACTAGCACTGCCAGAAGTAGGACGGGTTAAACCAAGCATTAGCTTAATCGTGGTGGTTTTACCTGCGCCATTGGGTCCTAAAAAGCCAAAAATCGAGTTATGGTGTACTTTTAGATCGAGAGACTTGAGCGCCTGGAGGTTCTTGTAGTTCTTGCTCAAACCATGGGTTTCTATGACAAATTGATCGAGCTGGTTCATCAAGTTTCTCCTGACCAAACAGTGTGGGATATCGTATTCTACCCGTATTTTCAATATCTTGAGTTGTTAAAAAACAATCATATGCTGGGTGATTATAGAGAAGGGGCAATTCAATAATTGTCTCAGCTCCTCCTGCTTGAACACATTTTTACCAGGACCCTGTGACGGTGAACCCATGATCATCAGATCGGCGTGAGTATCGATAACAAACTGGCGTAGTTGCTTGCGAATATTACCTTCTAGGACGATATAATCCACCATGTCCACTCCACGCCGCTCTGCCCGATCACACAGGATCAACATGGCAAAGCGTGCCATTTCCACGAGTTCATTGTAAACCACGCTTAAGGGTGCAACCGTGGCGTACTCCAGGAATTCTGCATCAATCACATGTAAAAAGGTCAGGCGGGCATGTTGCTCAAGTGCCAGGTCAATCGCTGTGCTAACCGTTTTGCGACTTTCTGAGCGGCCTCGCACTGCACAAAGAATATGTTCTATTGTTTTATTGTAATTACTCACGCCTGTAATGGACCCCAAAAACTGGACACAGACCTTAGGGGTAGTAAAATCCAGAAAAGAGGTCCTGATGACAAAACGGCGCAACTTCAGTCCTGAGTTTAAGGTTCGCGTGGTATTAGAGCTGATATCTGGCGAAAAAGGCCTGATGCAGGCCAGTCGTGAATATGGGATCAAGGATACAGTTCTTTCCCGCTGGAAACAGGAATTTCTCGAGCGAGCTACCCAGCTCTTTGAGCAACCGCAAAACGATCACCACGATCAGGAACGTATTGCTGAATTGGAGCGGATGGTCGGACGACTGACTATGCAATTGGACATGGCAAAAAAAGTATTGAGATATTCGGGCTCCACACCCAAGGGCAGCGAGTGATCGTGCAAGGTTTGGTTGAATGGCATAAGTATCCGGTAGAATTGGCCTGCCAACTGGTTGATCTGCCCCGCAGCAGTTTCTACTACAAAAGCCGGAAGGCAGACGAGAGCTACTTGGAAGGTAATCTCAAAACGGTGGCAGGTCAGTTTCCCACCTACGGGACGCGGAGAATTACCCACCAACTGCGTCGTTCACCCTACTGGTATCACTACAACCGCAAGCACATCCAACGCCTGATGCGCAAATTGAACCTATTGCAACCGGTCAGGCGCAAAAAATGCCGTACAACCAACAGCGATCACCCCTATCCTCGTTATCCTAACCTGGTCAAGGACTTGGTAGTGGCTGCTCCAGAACAGGTGTGGGTCTCGGATATCACGTACATTCGCCTGGGAGAAGGGTTCGTGTACTTGGCCATCGTGATGGATGTCTTTACTCGTGCCGTTCGTGGCTGGCATCTCTCGAAATCGCTCGACCAGGAGTTGACCTTGGCAGCGCTAAGGATGGGCCTGACGGACCATCTCCCACAGATGCATCACAGCGACCAGGGCATCCAGTATGCAGTGGCAGCCTATATTGACATGTTAACTGAGCATGACATTCAAATTAGCATGGCGGCGGTTGGTAAAGCAGAAGAGAACGGGTATGCCGAACGCTTCATGCGCACCATCAAAGAGGAGGAGGTGGACCTGTCAGACTATCGCAACTTCGCAGACGCACATGAGCAGATTAGGAATTTCATCGAGGATGTGTATAATCACAAGCGCATCCATTCATCGTTGGGATATCTGACACCGGTTGAGTTCGAGCTCGCTTATCGGCTCGCTCTCACTCAACCTGCTGAGGGTACCCCCTAAGAATCCCTAAAAAAGTGTCCAGATTCTTGGGTCCACCACAAAGGGGTCCGGGGAGGATAACAAGGGGTCAGGGGAGGACAACAAGGATTCAGGGGAGGACAACAAGGGGTCAGGGGAGGACAACAAGGAGTCCGAGGAGGACAACAAGGAGTCCGGGGAGGACAACAAGGAGTCCGGGGAGGACAACAAGGGGCTTAAGCCCCTTGTTGGGGGCAGAGAGGAGGACGCAGGGGGTGTGGAGGGTGTGTCGGTAGATGTGGTAGGAATGGAAAGAGGTGTCTCAAACACATCGATAAGCTCTTGTCCCCACTGCTCCGCATGTTTGAGGTGATTATCCATCACATAAGAATAGACATCCTCGAGCATATGCTGGTCGGTGATGTGCAGATGGTGATATTTCTGCGCCCAAACATGATTTCCACCGCCCCAACCGCGCTCACGTTGAATAGAGAAAGAACTGTATCCTTTTATCTTGCGAATATGTTCATCCAATTCTTGCTCATCTTCGGCGGCGATGATCATATGCACATGATCGGGGAGCACATTCCAAGCGACAACGGGAATATGATGAGAACGACAAGCTTTAGAGATATATCGAGCAATCAAGAGGCGATCAGAAGCATCCAAAATCAATGGATCACCAGATTTGACCCCATACGTAACCATGCGCTCTGAAACACGTGAGTTATGGGTGACAAAGGTAGCCAGCCATAGTGAGCGAGCAGGACGGGTAAATACCTGAGGAAACTCGCTATCCCAATCGAAGGCATTGATACGATACTGCTCTTCGACATCTATGAAAGTGGATTGTTTTGCTGAATAGAAATCGGGACCAATGAGGGAATTGCCGCATTTGATGTTCTTCCCGAGGTCAGGCAGGGCACGCTGGCGGAACATGCTGAGCTGCTTGCCAATGCTCTCCTGGCTTTCTCCTTCCAGCACCTTGAGCAATAAGGAGAGCTTGGTGACCTCCACCGCCTGGGGGTCGATATCCACCCCATAGATGTGATCGAGCAGGATGCGCTTACGCTCGGAAGTGGTCAGCTGCCACTGGGCACCATCAGAGGAGGAGATCTGGTATAACTTAGGCGCGATACCCTTAGTCCACTTCTCAGGTTCCATACTGTAACCATTCTGATACCAATCCAGAAGGTACTGGTAAGCCCCAAGGAGGAATGAACCACTACCGCAAGCCATATCTAAAACACGAATGGGGGTGCCGCGACCCAGACCTACCTGACCAGGGCTCTTGCCTTCAAGCAGTTTACCGAGGGTGTGTTTGACGATGTAATCTACAATAAAAGTGGGGGTGTAATACACACCACCGGCCTTTTTAACCTCGGGCTTATCTTCAATTACGGCATGATGACCAGGGGTAAGGCGGATGACCTTGCCGAGAAATTGCTCATAGACCTGCCCAAGGATATCTGCGGGTAGAACGGAGAACTCATAGGGACTTTCGGGGTAATACAGATTGGATAGGATATCCTTGAGGGGCTTATCGTCGATGGAAAGACCCAAGGAGAGAGCGTCAGGTGGGGCAGACTGAGCTTTCTCGTCTCGAAAGTGGAACAAACCGGAGTTATAACGGTCGTCAGCATGATGGAACAGCTGACACATACGTGCATAGGTCTCAGAGCCATTCAGCAGGGACTGTAACTGACCATAGAACTCGATCCCACGGTCTTCACAGATACGCAGGAAGATCAGGCGGTCGATGGTCATCTGGACAGCATAATTCAGCTCACGCTGACTGAGCGAAGGGTTGCGGAGGGCAATGTTATGGGCTAACAAGTCGCGCCAGCGCTCGATCTCAGCCAGGAAGGCATGGTCCACTTCGGCGGTGCCATGCTTGCCAGTAGCACTCTCGGCGTATTGATCAAAGGAACCTTTGAGGACTGCGTCGTGTGAAAACACAGAAGCAATTTCATCCCAACGGGTAGGATAATCGCGATAGGTGAGCAGCTGAATGCGCCCAACGGAGGGCTTGTCGGACAAGGCGGGTTTGAGGCGGCAATCGTAGACGGTGAATTCTTCGAAATCGGTGAGAATGGAGAGGGGAAGCTTAGCACTCCAAGCGTAGCGACGTAACTGGTATGCCGGGCTGATGGCATCCTTGAGGTTGACGGCAGGCTTTTTAGCTTCTACAAAGAACTTGCGGGTGCCTCCAATGCGGAAGGCATAATCAGGGGCAGTAGAAACGCCACCCAATTTAAGGGAATCTTCGTGGATGACATCTTTATATGCGAGAGCGTTGCCGGCCTTGTTGTATACATCCCATCCCAAGGCTTCAAAAAAAGGATCGATAAATTCAAGGCGTACCTGGGTCTCGTTGTACTCCTGGGAGAGGTAAGCACGGCGATGGAACTCGAAGTTTTCTACAAGCTGGAGGATGGAATCTGGAGCTGACATGAGATTGGTATCAATAATATACACCCCATTGGAAAAGAAGGCAAATAGATGAAGATGTCTGAAATAGGATGGATAAGATAGAGTGATCGGAGCGAGGAGGATGGAACTCAATATACGAACAAGGGGCTTGATATACCAGGGGCTACCCAAACAAGGGGCTTAATATACCAGGGGCTACCCAAAACAAGGGGCCTGATATACCAGGGGCTACCCAAACAAGGGGCTTAAGCCCCTTGTTGGCTGACTGGTGCCAGGGAAAAATCATAGTGATCAGATAATCCTGAAAATCACAGTTCCAGACAACCAAGCCCCTTGTTGGCTGACTGGTGCCAGGGAAAAATCATAGTGATCAGATAATCCTGAAAATCACAGTTCCAGACAACCAAAGCCCCTTGTTGGCTGACTGGTGCCAGGAGAAAAATCATAGTGATCAGATAATCATGAAAATCACAGTTCCAGACAACCAAAACCGCCCGCCGCGGTGGGCGAGCGGCTTGCTGTATGCTCTATGAGAAGAAGCTTCTCTACTTGCTCCCGTTCTGGAGAGCGGCCAGAAACCTGGCCAACGGCGTTTAGATCGACGCCGCGGTAGTTTGAACTTTAATAATTTACCCCATACAACACGCGACCGTCGCCTCCCAAGCCATGAAGGCGCAGCAGCCCCATCATTGGGGTTGAATTACAAGCCTTTAATTAAGGCTGCTAAAAGCATGAGAGTTGCAGCCGCCAGGGCAAGCCAGAAATCATACTCGGTGAGTGCAGCTATGGTTTTTGTATAACCGAGCAGTGCCAGCACCGCCAGGGCCAGGGCTACGAACCAGGTAATATTTTTTGGTGGGGATAGTCTCATCTTGTTCCTCCTTATGTCGCATATTTAATTTCCATGGGTGCAGCTAACTTCAGCGGCCTGGCGACCAGAGAGCATCTTGAAATTATCTGCGTTGAGCAGCCAATGGTCCTGACTATCCAGGAAACCATCTGCTCCGTATTGAAAACCCTGAAACCCTGTGCAAAATATGAATTTTCGCTTCAGTCTTCGAGGATAAAGGTTACCTTCATCTGGACGCGATACTCGCTGATTTGTCCTTTATCATTAATGACAACTTCCTGGTTCTCGATCCAGGCACCGCGCAGATTCTTGAGGGTTTTGTTGGCCCGAGCAATTCCTTCCTTGATGGCATCATCAAAACTCTTGGTAGACGACGATTTTATTTCAGTGACCCGTGCAACTGACATTGGATAGCTCCTTTCTTTGGTTTGAGATTGAACTGGTGAACTTGATATTGCTGAAATTCAGGTTTCTTCCGATAGCATTTCGAATTTCGGGTTTTAACCTGGCTTACGTCTCGAAACAATGCCACCACTCCCGGCATTGCCTCAAGTATACATCAATTCAGCGACATTAAATTTGAAAAATAAAGGGTATATGGTCAGTCGATTGAAACACCAGCCATTAAGATCAACCTTTCGAACCACCGGCAGGAGAAGGTACCCGGAACAACGCCCGCTCCCACCTCCCCCAATTTCAAGAACAAAATTAGGGGAGAGTCAAAAATCATCCCCCCATTTCTGGGTTTAGAAATGGGGGGAATGAGGGGGGCGGTCGAAAACCGCGATCTGAACGATGATTTTTGGGATTATATGATTGGCATGATAAGGGAGAAGAGAAAAATCATGGGTTTCAACCAATCATGAAAATCATACTTCGAGACAACAATAATGGGGCGCGAACCACATCATCATACAAGGGGCTTAAGCCCCTTGTTGGCATATTGGTGCCAGGGAAAAATCATGGTTATCAGATAATCATGAAAATCACAGTTCCAGACAACCAAAGCCCCTTGTTGGCATATTGGTGCCAGGGAAAAATCATAGGTTTCAACCAATCATGAAAATCATTGTTCGAGAAGAAACAAAAAGGGCGGGTCACGACCCGCCCAAATCAGATTGCTTCACTTCGCCGAGCTCGGTGCAGGCGTGTCCGGTAAATCACCGTTCTCTCCTAAGAAACTTATAGATCGTCACTGAAAGAAAGGCTTTCTATATCCGATGAAGAAGTCTCTGATAAGAGAGCAGATTGCTTCAGCCCAAAGAACGGGCTTCGCAATGACACATCGTCCAGTTTCTTCCAGTTAGGAATGCGCGGAGCGCTGTGGAGGCGTGCCCGGTAAATCACCGGGCTTCTCTTCATCGCTCATGAAAGACATTCGCGATGCTTCGGGTAAAGATCGCCCTTGATGACAATGATGTTGTACACCTGGTGTCCTGCGGGTTTATTCTGTGCTAATGCCTAACCGCTGATGGCTGATCGCTTCTTTGCTTCAATCGCTGGTCATGATGAAGAGCGGCTTGAGCTCGAAGCTCTCGTAATGCGGGCGCAGGCGCTCACAGTTGTAATAGGTGTGGATGTCCACCACCTTCTTCTTGCCGATGATCACGTCCACGGGCATGTTGTCGTAGCGCCCGTTCTTGAGCACCACCAGGCGCCCGTGCACTTTCTTCATGGCCAGGTTGAGCGCCAGGTTGCCATATGCCATGGGGACGATCGAGTCGATGGCGTCGGGGTCACCGGCGCGCACCATGTAGCCCAGCTTCTGGTTGATGATATTGATCGGCTTGCCGTTGTTATACTTACCGGTGAGCTCGGCCAGGCGTGCCGAGACCAGGTCACCGATGCCGCCCAGCTTGGCGTGCCCGTAGGCGTCGGGGGTCCTATCCAAGAAGACCATCTCCTCGCCATCGAACACGGCGCCCTCCGAGACGAGCACCACGGCATACTTGGAGGGGTTGCGGTTGCGGTCGTATACCAGCAATTCGGCCAGGCGCTCGATGTTGAACTTGTACTCGGGGATGACGCAACGGTTAGCGGCCCCAGCCATGGTGGGCAGCATGGCAGTGAAGCCGGCGTAGCGCCCGAAGACCTCCAGCACCATGACGCGCTCGTGCGAGCCGGCAATGGTGCGCAGGTTGTTGGTGAGCTGGATGGTGCGGGTGACGCAGGTGGAGAAGCCGATGCAGTAGTCAGTGCCGGGCACGTCGTTATCCATGGTCTTGGGGATGGCGATGATCTTCACCCCCTCCTGGTACAGGCGCACGGCATAGCTCAGGGTGTCATCGCCGCCGATGGGGATTAGGTAATCGATACCCAGCCAGTCCAGATTCTTAAGCAGCTCGGGGGTCAGGTCGTTGGTCTCGCCGTTGTACTTATCCTGCAGGTGAGGCGGCACGCTATCTTTCTTGACCGCCGAGGGCCGGGCGCGGGAGGTATGCAGGAAGGTGCCGCCTGTGCGACCGGCGCGGTTGACCACTTCCTCGGTGAGCACCTGGAAATTGTTGCTGTTATCGACCTTCTCATCACGGATCACGTCGATGAGGCCAGCCCAGCCACGCCGCAGTCCGATGACTTTATAGCCTTCGCGCAGGGCTCGCACCGTCACGGCGCGGATGGCCGGGTTCAGCCCGGGCACATCTCCACCACCGGTGAGGATGCCGATCACACCTTGGGTTTTCTTGATATTTGCCATATTTCATCTCCAAAGGATCGTCCAGAAAGTAACCCTGGACGGGATAATCACTATACCCAGGTTGGTTCCTGGTATGTGCCAAACTCAGATTTCATCACACCTACGATCTCGGAGAGGGTGGCATAGGCGCGCACCGCCTCCAGGATATAGGGCATGGTATTCTCGCTGCCCGCGCAGGCCAGGCGCAGACGGTCCAAGGTTTGCCCCACCCGGCCAGCATCACGCTCAAGGCGCACCTGCTGCAGGCGCTCCGCCTGGCGGGCGTAGCCGGCGGGGTCCATCTCCAGCAAAGGGATGGTGAGAGGTTTTTCCTCGGCATAGGCATTGACGCCCACGATGTGGCGGCGCCCCTCGTCAATCTCGCGCTGGTAGCGGTAGGCCGCATCGGAGATCTCGGTCTGGAAGAAACCCTTGTCGATAGCTGGTAACACCCCACCCAGCTCTTCGATGCGCCGGAAGTAGTCATAAGCCTGGGCTTCGATACGCCGGGTCTGCGCTTCAAGGAAATAGGAGCCAGCCAGGGGGTCCACGGTATTGGCCACGCCCGATTCCTCGGCGATGATCTGCTGGGTGCGCAGAGCGATGGTGGCGGCATGCTGCGAGGGCAGCGCCAGGGCCTCATCCATGCTGTTGGTGTGGAGAGACTGCGTGCCTCCCAGCACGGCAGCCAGGGCCTGGATGGCCACGCGCACGATGTTGATCTCGGGTTGCTGGGCGGTGAGGGAAACACCGGCGGTCTGGGTGTGGTAGCGCATCAGCCAGGAGCGCTCGTTCTGGGCATGGAAGGTGTGGCGCATTTCGTGCGCCCAAATGCGCCGGGCAGCTCGGTACTTGGCGATTTCCTCGAAGAAGTCGTTGTGGGCATTGAAGAAGAAGCTGAGGCGGGGGGCGAAGCTATCCACGTCCAGGCCGCGCTTCAGTGACCAGCGCACATACTCCATGCCATCCACCAGGGTGAAAGCCAGCTCCTGGGCAGCGGTAGAGCCAGCTTCGCGGATGTGGTAACCGGAGATGCTGATGGTGTTCCACTGGGGCACGCTGAGGGTGCCGAACTCGATGGTATCCACCACCAGACGCATGGAAGGCTGGGGCGGGAAGATGTACTCTTTTTGGGCGATGTACTCCTTGAGGATGTCGTTCTGGGTGGTGCCGCGCAACTGGTCGGGAGGAACACCCTGCTTCTCGGCAGCGGCGATGTACATGGCCCAGATGATGGCGGCGGGCGAGTTGATGGTCATGCTGGTGGAGACCTGGTCCAGCGGGATGCCGTCCAGCAGGATCTCCATGTCCTTGAGGGAGGAGACCGCCACGCCGCACTTGCCGAACTCGCCCAGGGCCTCGGGGGCGTCGCTATCGTAGCCCATCAGGGTGGGCAGGTCATAGGCAATAGAGAGGCCGGTCTGGCCCTGTTCCAGCAGGTATTTGAAGCGCAGGTTGGTCTCTTCGGCGGTGCCGAAACCGGCGAACATGCGCATGGTCCACAGGCGGCCGCGGTGCATGGTAGGATGCACCCCACGGGTATAGGGATACTCGCCCGGGAAGCCCAGGTCGTCCAGATAGTCGAAGCCGGGGAGGTCCAGTGGGGTGTACAGGCGTTCCACTGGCTCGGAGGAGGTGGTGATGAACTCATCCTGGCGCTCAGGCATATCTGCCAGGGTTTTGTCCAGCTTAACCCGCTGCCATTGCTGCAGTGCCTGGCGAAGCTGCTCAAGTTTGTCTCGGTCGTACATGGCTGTCTGACTCCTTTATTCTCCTGAACCCTTCCCATGAGGCGGGCGAATAAGCGACGCAAATTATAGCACCTCCTGCAAGCAGTTGTTGAGTGATTTCGGTGATGGGAGTGTGCGGGCGTGATAAACTATCTGGCAGGAGAGCTGCTCAGCGTGTAAGCAAATGAACTATATCATCGATGGACACAACCTGATCGGCAAGATGTCCGGGCTGGATTTAGGCATGGTGGATGACGAGCTACGGTTGATCGAGCTGCTCAACCGCTTCGGGCAACACAACCGTGGCAAGGTGGAGGTGTATTTTGACGGGGCACCGCTGGGTCAGGCGGGCGTGCGGAACTTTGGCAGGGTGCGGGCACATTTTGTGCCTCAGCGCCAGACAGCGGATGAGGCTATCCGCCTGCGGCTGAGGAAGCTGGGAAAATCAGCCAGGAACTGGGTAGTGGTCAGCTCAGACCGGAGCGTGCAGGCTGCGGGACGCGAAGCACAGGCCAGGGTGATGCCTGCAGAGGATTTCGCCCAGCGGATGCAAGCCAGCTTTCAAGTCAGCAGCGGGGATGAGCAGGATAGTGCTGAGCTACCACTCAACGAGCAAGAAGTGAACGAGTGGCTGGAACTTTTCAGTGGGCGAGGCAAGCCGAAGTAGTCCTTTTTGAGGTCAGGCAACCCTAATCAACCCTTAATCATAACTGGACTAATTGGGTGTATATTATGAAGGTTGACACTTGCTCAAAACTTTTATCGGTATTGCAGGTGTCCACCACCGGAGCATATCATTCGCTCGACCCCCCCGAGCGGGTGATACCGGTGGCCCTCCTTAGATTGCCGGACGTGCACCCCACGTCCGGCATCCTTTTAACCGAAAAGAAGGCGTTGGCGAACGCATAAACGCCAAAGCCCTCTTAATGAGCGCATTGAGAAAGGTTACTTACGCACCTGAGGGGAATGGGTATTGGGGCTGCTCATGGAAACGGGGTGGTAGGTGGGCTCGCTGCGTGAATAGCCTGTGCTGGCAGTCTTTGGGTTGGTTTTGGGCACAGGGTGGAAGGGTGAAGCCTGATTGGGCATGGGTTTGGAGGGGGTGAGTGGCTGCGCCAGACCTGGACGAGCGGATGGGTGTGCGGAGCGAGGAGACTCAGACTGGCTGAACAGGCGGTTGCCTGCCACCGAGAAAGAGCCGATAATGAGCACGCGGATGACCCAGACCATGATGGCCACGAAGATCGGCACCACTTTGATCATCGTATCGGGCGGGATGACTGAACCTCCAAGCGAGGTGTGACTTAGGATGGCGATGGCCACACCCCACCAGGTGAGCATGGCATTCATGGTGGCAGCCAACAACCAGGCACCGAACAGGTACCAGACTTCCTTCGGCTCTCCGACGCCACTCTCAGGGGTGAACAGGCGGGCAATCCCGGCAAAATCGATGGCACAGAAGGCGATGGCGAGGATGGTGGCCCAGCGGACATCGATGAAGCGTAAGTCGCCCATCAAGTCGGTGAGGGCGAAGTCGGTGGTGCTGTAATTGAAGATCTCGAAGGCGAGCAGGGCTCCGAGGATGAGGACGCCGAACAACAAGCCACGTGAAGGCTGGATGTTGGGGATCACACGGCTAAACCTTGGTGCTGAACTTCGCTTTGCGTTCATAGAAACCTCCTTTGGTATCTAAAAACCTATGATCTGATCAAGTTAATGAGCCAATAAATCAATCATGTATAATATAGAACAAATGTTCTGTTTTGTCAAGAGGCAATTCTTCAATTTTAAGATTTTGATCAGTGGCTACTCACACCCCCACCCCAGATCCATCCCCTATTGGTCGTACAGCCATTGGGGGAAAGGGGTTATCGAGTAATGAAAACGCACGGGCGGACTATTTGAGGTTAGTAACCCTGATAAGAGAAATGGTCAGTTTTTATATTGAGTCGTACGGTGGTAAGCTGGTAATACTCAATAGCAAGTAAACGGTAATGTATGGATGTCAGTTTCCAAAATAACCCAACGCAATGTTCCAGAAAGTTATCATCAGCAAACTTGCATCAATTTCCATAATTTTATACAATATAAATGGACTAAATGTTGTTCGTCGTTGATCAACATGGTGGCTGTTTCAGGGTTGTTCTTGGTCAGTCCCGAACAGTACACCCATCCATATAATCATCCGAGTTAAGTCAACAAAGAAAGGAAGAAAAAAATGTCTACCAGAGGGAAAATCATCTTTATTTTTCTTAGTGGGATTTTATTGCTTGCACTCACCTCTTCCTCGACGATACCCAACCTTGTCCTGGCGTCACCTGCGAATCAAAGCAATGACACTAATCAGGTGACTATTGCCTACCCCGGTCGTTTGAACAACACTGACGGTCAACCGGTAATCGATGGGGAATATACATTTGCATTCAATCTGTATCAGACTGAAACAGGGGGGCAAGAACTCTGGTCAGAAGTGCACGAAGGGGTGTTGGTGAAAGACGGAACCTTCTTAATATCATTGGGTAGTGTTAACCCACTTCCGACAGCACTCTTGGATGGTCGCGACCTCTGGTTGTCCACCAATGTGCGCGGTCGAGGTGAGACTGAGTTTACCGCATTGGAACCTCGTCAACTCTTGAGTGCTGACGCCTCGACTCCGCTTTCCGCAACCACAGATGGTGTGGCTTGCCCACACGACCATGTGGGTGAGGTGTGGTCAGCTAACATACCCTGGTCGAATGGAGCGTTAAAGATTTTAAACTATGGTAATGGACCTAGTATCTGGGGTTGGAATGGGGGAAACGGTAATGGAATCCGCGGCTATGCAACTGGCTCAGGTGTTGGTGTGTACGGCGAAAGCGTTGATAATTCCGGAGTGTTGGGCAGAAGCAGCACAGGTTATGGCGTAGAGGGTGCAAGCAATACTGGTTATGGTGGCGTATATGCTCACAGTGTTGATGGCGTCGGCCTCTTTGCCCACAGCGATAACAATAGTAGCATTTATGTGGATGGAGCAGGGGATCATGGTGTGTATGTTGCTTCTGCAGGTTGGTCTGGAGTATCGGTCTGGTCTGCCGCTGTAGCAGGCATGTGGGTACACTCCGCTGGTCAGGATGGCGTTCTGGTCGACACTGCTGGTTGGGATGGCGTGCACGTTGTAGGTCCCGT
This sequence comes from Anaerolineales bacterium, assembly GCA_049287485.1. Classification (GTDB taxonomy): domain Bacteria; phylum Chloroflexota; class Anaerolineae; order Anaerolineales; family UBA4823; genus FEB-25. The sequence continues at coordinate 1,032 of JBAQFX010000025.1, read as the reverse complement.
GGGTGGTACATATTACGGGAGTGGTAAGAAAGGTGATGAGGACTTTGCTGTTCTAAATACCGGTGAGGTGCGCTCCAAAATCGGGTTTACAACCCCTGCCAACGATTATGCGGTGATGCTGGACATCCAGGGTGAAAAGAGTGATTACGAACCAGGAGATGTGCTGATTATCAGTGGTGATCAGGGTCAGATGGTGGAACTTTGCACCAAGCCATCCGCAACTACGGTTATCGGAGTCTATTCGGCATCTCCTGGTTTCTTGGGAGGGCAGTCGGTTACTGGCCAGACTGATAGTGATGCTCGTATTCCAGTTGCCATCATGGGTATTGCCTCAGTCAAAGTCAGCACTGAAAACGGGCCCATTCAGCCAGGTGATTTACTGGTCACCTCTTCCACCCCGGGTTATGCCATGCGAGCCGACAATCCTATTCCAGGCACTATCCTGGGTAAGGCTTTAGGTTCATTGGAAAGTGGCAGTGGCATGGTATTTGTCCTGCTCACGCTTCAATAGGAGCATGGAGATGAAAACCCGCATCATTATTATTAGTCTCATCACCATCTTGATATTGGCCAGCGGTGCGATAGCTTCTGCTCATAGCAATAAAGATTTAGTTCCGAGCACCTACCAAATCACATCCGAATTATCTGCTGGAAATGGGTACCAGATTATTCCTCTCACCTGGCAGATCAGTGGTGCTCTCAATGGAGGAAACTATTTCTTGGATGTTCAAACTTCTCCAACATTGAGGGGTAGTGGCTGCTGTTGCACCTTTTTACCATGTATCAAAAAATAGAATCAGGAGCATTAGCTAAATAAAGGCGGCTCCTCTACCAGGATGGGTTGAAACAGGTAAAAATTTAACATAGCCAGATAGGGGCGGAGACAAGCTCCGCCCCTATCTAAAGTATCGTTGCTCGACCTATTTCCGGGTGATAAGTGCCAGTGGTCAGCGTTAATGTTGAATTGTAGATGAGATATGTGGTGATGGGGTAAGTAATTAACTTGTTTGTAATTACTCATGCCCCCACCCC
>JBAQFX010000024.1:0-43553 GCA_049287485.1 Anaerolineales bacterium | reverse complement strand
GCTTCAGCCCGGCTGCGTTGGAAGGCTTTTAGTGCGTCCCAACCCAGGATCAAGGCTGCAACGACGAGATAGATTGCAATCAGACCAGCCAGCCAGTTTCCGATGATTTTATCGATCGGGAGATTGGGGGTGGTCAGCACCTGCTTGAATACGTTATAGGCGGTTATCAACAGGGCGGCGATGGTGGTCACGAACATGAAACAGAAGGGGATGAAAGTCCACAAGTAATTCTTGCCTTTGGACATTAACCATAGCGTGACCAACAGCAAGGCTAAGGCTGCCATCAGCTGGTTGGCACCGCCGAAGAGAACCCAAATGCGTGCCCAGAAGCCCGTGTAGATTAACAAAGCGGAGAGCAACAGAGCCACGATGGTGCCAAAGGTGTTGTTCTTGAACACAGGTGCAGTCTCGCCCATGAATTCTGCGGAAGCGACGCGCATGAAGCGCACCACCAGGTACATGATGGTGAGACCCATCAACACCAGGAAGACGGAACCATATGGCAGGCCAAAGGAGGTGGGCACACCAATCTTGGCCATCATTTCACTGAGGCCGACTGCAAAGATGCCGGCACTCTTACCCGCTGCCACCAAACCGACATAACCAGCAAAGCCCTGGGCCACACCCACGCCAACCACGGCAGCCAGTAGGGAGAGTACAGCCACAAACATTTCAAGGAACATGGCTCCACCACCTACAAACAGGGCATCGGTTTCTTTCTCGATCTGGCGAGCCGTCCCCGAGGAAGATACCAGGCTATGCCAGCCAGAAATTGCACCGCAGGCGATGGTGACGAACAGGATTGGCCAAAGCGGACCGAGAGCCAGTGGTTGGGTTTCTATGCCCGTGCAGTCGGCTGCTGCACACAGGTTGCCTGACCAGTTGGTGAAGGCTGGGAAATCGGCCGGGAAAGCTGGGTGCCAGACTAACAGGCCAATGGTGCCAGCCAGGATTCCCAGGAAAACGATCCAGAATGCCACGTAGTTAATTGGCTGTGCCCAACGCCAGATCGGTAAGACCGCACCGAAGTAACAGAGCACCAGCACGATGAAACTCCAAATGAACTGGGCTTGGGTCACAGAGCCAAACAGCACCGGCGAGGTTGCCCCACCGTTGATGGAGGTGAAGAAATTCTTGATCGGTGTAAGTGTACCCAGCCAGATACCGACGAAAGCCAAGACAACGGTGACGATGCTGGTGAGGATGATGTCCATTTTCCACTTGTAGGTCATTTGGCCGGCAAGCAGACCGATACCAATCACCAGTAAGACTCCTAATGGAACTGCTGGATTGGTCATCAGGTCGTAGCCCACAATTTTGCCAAAGGCGCCCATAATGAGCAACAGGTAGAAATAGATGAAAGTCAGCAAGATGTTGCGTGCCCTTGGAGAAACAAGACGATAGCTGAGGGCACCAAAGGACTGGCCTTCTTCTCGCATGCCAAGGACAATGCTGGTATAATCCTGCACCCAACCGATGAAAAAGGTGCCGAAGATGATCCACAGCAAACCGGGTAACCAACCCCATTGGATAGCTACGATCGGTCCGGTGATCGGTCCCAGGGCAGCGATGGACTTAAACTGGTAACCGAATAGCACATTCCGGTTGGCCGGGGTGAAATCCACACCATCCATGTACATCTTAGCTGGGGTGGCTTTCTTCTCATCTGGAACGATTATATTTTTATTGATTGTCCGAGCATAGAAGCCATACCCAACCGCAATTCCTACAAATCCGATGATCAGAGTCAGTACAGCGTTCATACTTATATTTGCTCCTCTTTTTTTTTACGTAAATGGTTGGTTAGAAATACTTAAATTCTGAGATATATTCCTTTGGTCGATATTACGAATAAACCTTTTTTCGCGATAGAGCACCTCCTTCATCAGCTAATAAGTTGTAATCATTGACAGGCTTTTAAAGCTGAGATACTATCCAACCTGACTTCAAAAAATTGATAAGAGGAAAAAATGAGCCTGCATATGATGATTGGGTTGATTGGATTGTTATACATCGTGGTTTTTGGTGGGTTGGCAGTTCTCAGACGCGAGGGGCTTTCCACCCGCTTTGCGGTTGAATCCATCATCGTGACCGCGGTAGCGGTCATCCTGGTGATGTTGACTCCGATCCAGATCCATCCTGTATTGTTCCTCTTGTTGCTGTACCTGATCACTCTGCGCATTCGCATTCTGGTTGATCTGGCGAATGTCTTCGCCAGACGTGGGAATTACATTCAGGCTGAAAAGATCTACAACCTTGCGTACCATGTGTGGCCTGATCAAACCAGTGACTTGATCATCAAAGTGAATCATGCGATTTTGTTATTGCAAAAGAACCAGCTTGATGAATCGATATCCATGTTCACCGAGGTACTCACTCAAGCAAACACGGGATATTTGGGGGTCAAGTACGAAGCAGCAGCTCACTATAATCTTGGTGTGGCATACTTGCGAAAAGATGAAAACTCAAAGGCAACGATCGAGTTTAATGCCGTGCTTGATACCTGGCCAGCTTCGCTGTATGCTCAACGAGCTCAACAAGCTCTGGAGAGGCAGCGTAAAGCCGTCACACACACAGAAGATAAATCACTTGACCAATAAAAATGCCAATGAGATTCATTCTCATTGGCACATCACAAATCAGCTACCATCTGGCACATCCAAATACCAAACAGCTGCCCAATAACAGGATTGGTCTGGTGACATAAATTACAGCTCATGGCTGAACCATATCGTCTTCAGGTATAAATACAACACCTCAAAGTATCCGAAGTTGCTATGAGATTAATATTAAATTAAAATGAGTTAAGGGAATTATATCACGTAAAATATATTGCGATGGTCGATTTAATACAATTCGCATAGCTGCTTTAGACCGAATGGATGAGGATGGATGAAACTCATACTGCGCAATTATCAAAGTGAAACAGATTACATTCGTATCCGGGATTTTTTACGAGAAGTGTTTCTGCTCAATAATCGCCGTATACTTAGTTGGCCGGTGGTCAGGTTGGATTACTGGCGCTGGCATGGCATCATGAACCTCGGAGATGGCAGCCTGGATGAGCAGGTATTCCTGTGGGAAAAAGACGATGGGCAGATTATCGCGGTATTAAATTCAGAAGGTCTTCGCCAGGCATTCTTACAAGTCCATCCAGATTTTAAATCTGTTGATCTGGAAGAAGAAATGATCGACCAGGCAGAAGAACACTTGCGGGGGCCAAGCCAAAGAGGTGGTAGTGTGTTATGGGTCTGGTCTGATGCAGGAGACACGGAACGACAGGATATCCTGACGAAGCGTGGCTTTACCCATATCATCGAAGCTGATGAACACCAGTGGCTGCGTAGCCTGGAGATACCCATCCCGGAAAGCTCGGTGAGTGAGGGCTATGAGATTCGAAGCCTGGGTGATGTGTCTGAATTACCATCCCGAAGCTGGGCTTCTTGGAGGGCTTTTCATTCGGATGAACCGAATGAAAACTACCAAAATGACTGGACCTGGTACCAAAATATCCAAAAAGCTCCGCTTTATCGTCCTGAGCTGGATCTTGTGGCTATTGCACCCGGTGGTGAGATCGTTGCCTTTACCACGATCTGGTACGATGATGTGACCCGTAGCGGGTACTTTGAGCCTGTCGGCACCATGCCGGAGCACCAGCGCCGTGGTCTAGCCCACTCGCTATTGTGTGAAGGTATGCAGCGCCTGAGGCGCCTGGGTGCCACTCAGGCAATGACCTCCGGTGGATCGTTTCACGCCAATGCCTTGTACAAAGCTGTATTGGGGCCAGTATATGATTTATACCAGCCATGGGAAAAGAGATGGTCGGAGTAATATACAGTTCACTATTCATGTTCATCCTTTGGCTCTATCTTGAGCCGTGGGTATCCATCGCACACTAGAAAGGATCATGTATGAACATCACCATGCGCCATTTACAGGGAGAAGAAATGTTGGAAACCCTGTACAATTTGAATTCTTATTCACTGCATCCATCACCACCACTCCAAAGCAAGGAGGAGTGGATGGGGGTGGTGAGGGAGCGCCAGGGTATGAACTGTTTTGCCGTTTGCGAAGATGATATTCCGATCTCGGTGGCGGTGAGCACGCCAATGACGCAAAACATGCGCGGGAAATTATTCCCGGCTAACGGGGTATGGGGAGTATCCACCTTGCCCTCAGCCAGGCATAAAGGGTATTGTAGACAAGCTATGAGAAGCTTACTAAAAGCTGATAGAGAATCAGGCAAAGCTTTCACGAACCTGTACCCGTTTCGCGAGTCTTTTTACGAAAGGCTGGGCTATGTGGCATATCCACTGATGAAAATCGCCAGGTTGGAGACTCAATCACTATCCCCATTGCTTAAGATGGGGCTGGAAGGTGAAGTCAAATTGCAATATGTTGGTGAAGCTTACGATGGTTACCGTGAGTACCTGGCGGAAATGCGACTAAGCCAGCATGGCATGGCGTTGTTTGATCATGGTGACCGGGGCCGGGCTAACCAGAATCTATTCTGGGTAGCCACGGCTGAATTTGCCGGGGTTGTTGAAGGTTTGATGATGTACCGGATTCTCGGTGAGGAAGTGACGAAATACAATTTTATGGCAGGCCGCTTTTATTATCGAACCAGCCGGGCACGATATCTATTGTTGAATTGGATCGCGCGCCACATTGACCAGGCAGATCGGGCGGAGCTCTGGTTGGCTCCGTATGAATATCCAGACACCTGGCTGTCAGATATGCAGGTTAAGCTTGAGGCTTCCATTCGCCCTGCTATGAGCCGTGTGCTGGATATTGAAAAAATATCTGAAATGACGACTGGCCAGGGCAGCTTTTCAGCCAAGATCATAGACCCATTATGCCCCTGGAACGAGGGAGCCTGGCGATTTGAATCAGACCAAGGAAAGCTGAGAGTACAAAAAAGTTCTACGATCGATTGTGAATTGACCATTCAGGGATTGACTGCACTGATTGGCGGTATTCACGATCCACAGGATATCCCCTTGAGAGGCTGGGGTAACTCGGATGCAATTGTGCAAGCCATCCAGCGGGAAATGTTCCCCAGGATGAATCCGTATATGCATGAAATGTTTTAGGCCAATCACAGTGATGGTAGGGAATGAGTAAGAAATAGTATTAAATCAAGGGTCAGCGAACCAAGGAGGAACCATGGAACAGAATGAAGCAGACAGATCCGAGGTTGAAAAAACAATTCATGCTGCCATCGGCTGGGCGCTGACTAAGGATTTTGATAGGCTGTATTCTGCAGTCGCTCAAGATGATGATTTCTTCATCTTCCACCCTGATTCGAAAAGCACTATTATGGGATTCGAAGCCTTCAAAAGCATGGCCGAACGAACATGGATGAAGGAAGCATTCAAAGCCACGGATTATGCAATCAGAGATTTGCGGATTGTTTTTGCAGAGTTGAGAAACGTGGCGTGGTTTTCATGTTTTCTTGATGATCATGCTGAATGGAATGGCACCCCCATTGGATGGGATAATTGTCGCTGGACGGGAACTGTGGAAAAGCGTGGTGACAAATGGGTAACGGTCCAGATGCATTTCTCGTTCGCCAAGGAACCATAAAGATTAGACTGACTCTCATCGCACTGCCCATTTAGACGAATAGCATCGATTTGCTATGGTTTTGAAAGGTCTCAAGCGGAACAGAGCTGATCTCAAATCCAAAAGGGTTAGTGGGATGAACCTCATCATTTGCGCAGGAGTATAAAAAGATGAGACATGTAATTGGTTAATAGACTAAGGAGGAGATATGGATAGGGAGGGATTTCGCGAGCTGTTGAAGACCCGCAAGCTAAGTGAAGATCAGATACAAGCTTCAATTGTAATGGCTGAGCGATTTGAGGATTATCTTGGTTCGAAACGCGAGATATCACAAGCGGATTCCACCTGGGAGTTCTGTAAAATCCTCATCTATGAATGGCAAAATTCATACGATAATTTATTAACCATTGCTCGTTATGGAATTTTCACCAAGAATAACGATATCTATGTGGCCGTGCTGGAAGTGCTGGATGGTGCTGAAGCGCAGCCTAATTTATATAAAAAAGTAGGGAATGTGTTTGGTGAGGCGATACGCGATGAGGTTTTTGCGGGCATTGGCATATCCCCTTTGGGCTTACCTTCCACAGAAAAACCTTTTGACATGTTCCCGGTCATTGACCGGCTGATAGGGAAAGTGGGTTATGAGCAGGTTGAGTTATTGCTTTCTGACTGCCTTAGGGATTTGCCTGACAGGTATTATCGTGGGGAACGGAGAAAGTATATTAAAACCGGTGATATTGACCAGTATTTAGTAAAAAAACATCGGTCATTTGTTAGGTGGTTGAAAGCATGTCAAAGAAAAGGAGAACTGTTCTTTTCACAAGAAATCACCGACGAAGTAGTGAAATATGTCCAGGAGCGTCCGGAGATCGAGAGTGGTGTGCGGGAAGGGAATCTACTATATGTGTCGAAAATTCCCTACAATGCGAAGCAATATCTACCCGAAACCGATCCAACCCTGAAGCGTTACTATGCCTGCCATTGCCCCTGGGCACGAGAAGCCATTAAGGAAGGTAATATCCAGCTGAACCCGGTCTTTTGCAACTGCAGTGGTGGCTATCATAAAAGACCCTGGGAGGTCATATTCGGGCAAACCCTTCAAGTAGAGGTGCTGGAATCGGTGATCAAGGGAGATTTTCGCTGCCGCTTTATTGTCCATCTTCCAGAAGAATTGGAAATCACCCAGGTCTCGTGAACATCCTCGCCTATCAAGATGAATCCTGCCTTGAGAGCGCACCGGAACTAGAAAAAAATCGTTCGGTGTGTAGATTTTTTACACCGTCGAATGATCATCCAAACTTAGCTGTGAATGTTGATAAAAACGAATGGTTAGTGAAAGAAATGAATAATTTTCGTGAATTATCCCGCCGGAGCCGATTGCACAGGCTACGAGAATTGGCCAGAGTAGCTCTCAATGTGTATGGTCTGAATCACGCCAAGTTGAGCTTTATGCAATATTTTCAAAATATCATTTACCGTGTGGATACGCCTGGACCAACTAAATTCACCAATGGTTCCAACCCTTTTATACCGAATCGCTATTTAATACGCATTCATGCCATGGGGGATGTTGAAGCTATTGCATCGGAATTGACCTGGTTGGCGGCTCTGAATACGGAGGCCGGTCTACCAGTTCCGGCACCCATCCCGACACCCGATGGTAGATTAATACCTAATATTTCTACCCAAGGGATACCCACTGGTAGGGTGGTCTCCTTAATGAAATGGCTGGATGGAAGGCGTTACCTTCAAAGATTGCAGCCGAAACAAATGACAGCATTGGGGAAGGTTGTGGCTGATTTACACACATCTTCTACCGGATGGCAGCCCCCGGCTGGATTTTCACGCCCGCATTGGAATTGGGATTCTCAGTTAGGGGGTAGTTTATTCAGACATTCGGTCGAAGAACTGGTGGATAGTATGCCACTGCGGGCAAAAGAGCCATTCCAGGTAATTTCTCGTGAAGCAAAAATGGTTATGGATGCTTTCGGGAAAGGTATTGAAGCCTATGGCTTGATCCATGCTGACTTGTACCCGGAGAATGTACTGTTTAAATCTGGGATGGCTTTCCCGATTGATTTTGAGGATTGTGGTTTTGGATATTGGATATGGGATATCGCCATAGCGCTTTGGAAGTGGGCCTGGGGTGATGAATGGGAGCGGCTGCGTGACGCCTTTTATAAGGGTTACAGCCAAAATCATACGCTACCCAATGTTCAGTGGGAGAAACTTGATCTGTTCGTGGCGATCCATTCTGCGACGATGGTTTTGTGGGTTTCGGATTTCATTCAAAATGACCCACAGAGGGTGGCAGAGTATGAACCCTTACGAGAAGAAAACCTCAACAAATTGCTAAGTTATTTCGAACGATGAAACCTGACATTTTATGTATCAACACAACCCGCCTTACTTTACGCCCTTTACAAGAAAAGGATGCTGAAACACTATATCGTATTTACCAAACCGATGGGGTATTGAGATACTTCCCTAACCCCGTGCCGCCCCCACTGGAGAAGGTTCAGCGATTTATTACCGGTCAACAGGCGCACTGGCAAAAACACGGATACGGTAACTGGGGTATTATGCTGGAAGGAGCGTCCGAGATCATTGGCTGGGCAGGCTTGCAGTATCTGCCTGAGCTTGAAGAGATTGAAGTTGGTTTTTTACTGGGTCGCCCTTTTTGGGGAAAGGGCTACGCCAGCGAAGCTGCTCACGCTTCATTGCAGTCCGGATTTAACCGCTTTAAACTGGGGTATATCATCGCCCTGGTCCACCCGGAAAACCTTGCTTCTCGGCGAGTGATCGAAAAGTGTGGGCTGACCTACCAGGACATACTTGCGCTATGGGGAATTAAGCTAATGCGCTATCAGATCAAGAGGCCATATTTGGTGAGAAATAAACCAGACGATCCTTAATGAAAGGGAACTTTTATGCTTAAAAATAAACTCAAAGGAATCATCACCATCAGTACCATGCTATTCGTGGTCAGCTGCACATCTCCCAGTGTCTCGACCATAGCCCCTGTAACTCACACCCCTATACCCGCCACCCCAACCCGGGCTTCGCCTATAATAACTCAACCTTTACCAGCACCAACTCAATTGCCCACCAGCACAAATCCTCAACAAGATACTGAAGCACCTATTCCAGCCCTTTTTGAACGCAGCGGGCAAGAATTAGGCATGCAAGAGACCGTCCAAGCTGCCCTTGGTGATTTGGATGGAGATGGTGATCTGGATGCTGTATTTGCCAATCCGATGAGAAATTACTCGCAAGTATGGCTGAATGATGGTTTCGGTGAGCTTGTAAATACTGGTCAGCAGTTGACCCAATATGGGCATGGTGTAGGACTGGCTGATTTTGACCAGGATGGTGACCTGGATGCCTTCATCGTCTGCCATCAATTTTATGAAGGCAGCAAAATATATCTAAATAATGGCACTGGGGTCTTCGCTGAAAACGGGCAGAATTTGGAGGATACCCAGCTCAGTGCCGCTGAGGTGAACTTAATTTATATCAATGGGGATGGACAGATGGATGCCCACGTGGCGTATTACGACCCCAGTGGTCTCCCCGATAAGGTCTATCTGAATAATGGGAAGGCAATATTTACTGATAGTGGACTGGCGCTGGATGAGGATGTCATCGCCTGGGGTGACCTGGACATGGATGGCGATGTGGATTATTTCGGCAAACGCTGGGGAACGGGGTATGTGGTTATGCTCAATGACGGCAGTGGCAATTTTGTTGAGGGCTGGTCTATGGCAGATACTGATGCTACCATCGGTGGTATTGCCCTGGCAGACTTTGATGATGATGGTGACCTGGATGCCCTGGTAACCAATGGTCATCGCACAACGGGTAGCGTTCCCAGCTTGCTGCTACTGAATTCAGGCGAAGGTCAATTCAGTGACAGTGGGGAACGCATGAATGACACCCTTGGAGCTGAGCTGGCAGTGGGTGACCTGGACCTGGACGGTGATTTGGATGTTTTCGTCGCCAATATGGACCGTCCCAATGAAGTCTGGCTCAATGATAAGGGACGATTCAGCGATAGTGGCCTGCGCCTGGGTGATGCCAATGATTTAAGTGGTCGTCCTTCCCTGGGTGACCTGGATGGAGACGGCGATTTGGATGTAATCGTGGGTAGATTCCAGGGTGGCGCAGAAATCTGGTTCAACACCACCCTTTCAAGTACTGCTGCTGATAATGGTGAAGTGTTCCCAGCTGAACTGATTGCTTTTTCATCCAATATGGATGGAAACCTCGATATTTGGGTGATGAACAGCGATGGCAGCAATCCACAGCAGCTTACCAATGACCCTGCCTATGATGCCGGACCAGATTGGTCGCCAGATGGCTCAAAGATTGTTTTCAATTCACAGCGAAACGGAAGCTCTGATATTTTCGTAATGGATGCAGACGGAGGCCATCTAAATCAGCTTACCGATAGCCCAGCCGATGACTTCTGGCCGGATTGGTCGCCTGATGGTGAGCAAATTCTATTTAACTCACGTACGGATAATAATACTGATATTTTCGTGATGCGAGCTGATGGTAGTGACATTCGCCAGCTTACTGATACGCCAGCATCTGAAGATTTTGCGGCCTGGTCCCCTGATGGTAGCCAGATCATATATGCTCGAATCTGGGGGGAGGATGGCACTTACCTGATGGATGCAAATGGTGCCAACCAACAAAAGATAACTGATATCGTCGGCCTGGAATACGCCTGGTCGCCAGATGGGATGCGCATAGCCTTTGGATCTGATTATGAGGGGAATCGAAGAATATACGTGATGGATGCTGACGGAAGTAATTTACACCGTCTGTTATCGGCGGGTCCTAATACAAATAGTCCTGATTGGTCACCAGATGGAAGGCGTATTGTATTCGTTTCCTGGCAGGATGGTGATGGGGATATATATCTAATGAATGCGGATGGGAGCAACCTGCAAAAGCTGACTAATAATCAATACGAAGAGGAATTTCCCGCCTGGCAGCCGTGAGCTCATCCAGAAGTTGGTCACCAAAAATCTTGGAGGGAAAGACCGATATGAAATCAAGAGCGATCCTTATCTGTGTATTCTATGCAATCTGCGGGATAAGTTGTGGAACCGTAGAAACTGCCACGCCAACCCTGATTGACACACAGCTTCCTGCTACCGGGACACACATACCCCCCACCAGCACCTCTCAAGTCTACCCAACTTTTACCATAGAACCCTCATCAACACCTACACAAGCAGGGGAAGGGTTGATCGTCTTCTATTCCGAACGCGATGGGGATGCTGAAATCTACCTGATGAACCCGAACGGCAGTGATCAACACCAGCTTACTGACAACAACGCCGATGACTTCTCTCCTGCCTGGTCGCCCGATGGCGCGTGGATCGTCTTCGAATCTGACCGTGATGACCCACACCCACGCGCATGTTTCCCGAATTGTAACTACAACCTGTACCTGATGAACGCCGATGGCAGCGACCAGCGTCAGTTGACCGGATGGCCGGGAGCGGAATGGCATGCCGATTGGTCCCCGGATGGAAATTCACTGATCTTCAGCGCTGGGGATATTGGTTTTGAAAAAGCCGGAATTTATCAGCTTGACATAGCCGGTGGTGAACCCAAGCTACTCCTGGTCGATGATTTCAACAACGATGCCGCAGACTGGTCACCGGATGGTTCTCAGATTGCTTTTTCCTCCAATCGTGAAGGCAGTCTTGATATTTATGTCATGAATGCGGATGGCGGTGAGATCCACAAAGTTGTTGATACGGGGATGAATGATTACTTTCCAGATTGGTCACCTGATGGCTTACAGATCGCTTTTTTTGCTGCAGACTGGCCTGCCATCAAGCAGGATATTTTTACGGTAAATGCCGATGGTAGCAACCTGCTGAATCTCACCAATACGCCGAATGTAGTGGATGAAGACCCAAAATGGTCACCGGATGGGAGCAAAATTATCTTCCAAACCGACCGGGATTGGAACTTCGAGATTTACATGATGAATTCGGATGGCAGCCAGCCGCAAAACCTGACTCAAGACGTAGGTCGTGATTATGTGCCGGATTGGTGGATGCCGAAATAAGTTCAGAGATAAGCTCTCCCACCGGCTCCAAAATCGCATTTGTTTCTGTCCGTGACGGTAATGGTGAGATTTATATCATGGATAGCGATGGTAGTCATCCCCAGCGATTGACAAATAATTTTGTCTGGGACGGGTTCCCAGGCTGGTCGCCCGATGGTAGACAGATCGCTTACTATTCTTATCTCAGCGCCCATTCGTGGTTGATCAGGATCATGAATGCGGATGGAACGAACCAGCGCCAATTGACTCAAGGTGGTAGCTGTGATGGTGCGCCGTTTTGGTCGCCGGATGGATTATGGATCGCTTTTACGGTAGATGCCGCTTGTGATGCCAGTCATCGACAGACAGCGGTGATCGGTATCGACGGGCAGAATTTTCACATCATTACCGATAATGAGGCGGATTATGGGAGCCATGCCTGGTCAGCGGATGGCAGCCAGATTCTTCTATCGTCGAACAAAGACGGTGATGAAGAGATATTTATCATGAATGCTGATGGGAGCAACCTGGTCCAGTTAACGTTTAATGAATTCAGCGATCATATGCCCTCCTGGTCACCAGATGGGCAGTGGATCGCGTTCGTATCCGACGGCGATGGCAACGATGAAATCTACCTGATGGATGTGACCGGTGCTAATCTGACAAGGTTAACCGATGAACCGACGGATGATTGGTTCCCCACCTGGTCTCCTGATGGGAGGCAATTGCTATTCAATTCCTGGCGAAACAGAGGAAATCTGGAGGTTTATGTCATGAACCGGGATGGGAGTTACGTCAGGCAGTTAACCGACAGCCCGGATGAAGATTTCAATGCTGTCTGGCAACCATAATCGTCGTAATTCTAGAAAATAATTAAACAAACCTCAACCTAAATGGAAAAATGAACGCTATTCTTTTAGCGTTACAGATTCGCCTTGGCATCATGTGCTGCCACTTTCATTTTCTCAAACATCTCATCAGCCTCTCCAGTGGTAAGCTTGGCATCCAGCAGCGGCAGGTAGATTTCCTCCTCCTTGGCGAAGTGAAGCTTCACCAGGGTGTAAAGACTATACAAGACACGTCGCAGCGCCATGGCTTGACTGAAGGTGATGAAAAGCTGGGTTTTATGAACCTGCAGTGTTCCCAGTTCCTGGGTCAGCCGTTCCACTTCCTCATGGTCTCGGCTCATGGTGGCAGTGGCTTGTGGGGAACCCATAATTTTTTGTACCATGGGGTAAAGTGCTTTTTCTTCCGCCTGGGCATGGGGTAGCAGATCATGGGTGAGGAAATAATATGCTTCTTCTATTCTGGCATGGGCTGAACTGGTGAGGCTCTCGTTGATTGCATCACCAGCCAGGCGCATGGATTCCACCTGTGGGTAAAGTTCTTTATGCTCATCTCTAAGAGGTTGGGTTAAGCTGGCCATCTTTTCATCTCCTTTGATATTCACAAACCGAACCATATCAAGTAACTTCTTTCATTGTCTGATCTCAATTTTACTGGTTTTTCGGGATTCATAACCAGCTAATCGGTAATTAACTGCTAAACCTTTTCACTAGCTGTCAACTACCAGCCACAAACGCCAGCACACTCGCGAATTCAATAAGCCTGGCTAACAGAAGCAGTTCGGTAATAGAGAAAATTACGTTAAGCATGACCAGGCCAATTCCAAGGTTGAATAACCAAAATGCCAACCGGAACAGGCATTGAGCTGTTGCCAGCTCAGCAAGTTCACCACTACACCTTCAGCCTAGATCGATTCGTCCTCGGTACTCATGGTGAGCTTGTGGCTGGCTGCTCTATCCACCAGCCATATTGGGTGTTGCCCATTGGGGCGGATGAGCTGGGCGGGTAGCTCGTGAGGTTGGTATGCACCTTCAAGTACATCTTCCAATACCTGGGCTTTCTCTGCACCTGAGACCAGGAATATCACCTGGTTGGCCTGGTTGATGATCGGAGCAGTGAAGGTGACCCGGTACATAGACAGCTCTGTAATGTAAACTTCCGAAATCCATCTCACTTTTTCGTTCAGTACCGGAGTGTGAGGAAAGAGCGACGCCGTGTGTCCGTTCTCACCCAAACCTAAGAGTACCAGGTGAAAGTTCGGATTTTGGGTACTGAAGAACTCCTTGAGCTCTTTTTCATATTGAATGGCAGCTTGCTGGGGCGATTGGTTGCAAAGGATGGGGTGAATGTTTTCGGGTGGAATGGGCACATGATTGAGGAGCATTTCGGTTGCCATCCTGGCATTGCTACGAGGGTCATCTGCAGGTACACAGCGTTCATCGCTCCAGAAAACATGCACATCTTTCCAGTGAATGCGCTCTCGATATGGGCGGGTGGCTAATATTTGATACAGTCGGCGTGGTGTCTCACCACCGGAAAGTGCCACGCTGAAACGGCCACAATTTATGCTGGCCTGACGGGATTGGACGGTGAACAACTCAGCCGCAGCCTGGCTGAGGGCTTCCAGGTCATTGAAAACGCGGATCATCTCACTCTCCAATATCTGGCTGGTTGACAAATAGTGGCTGTAGCCACTGGCGCCCATCCTGAGCGATCAAGGCTTCTGCGCTTGGAGGTCCCCAGGTCCCACCGGGATAGTTGGGGAAATCCGAGGGAGCCACGCTACCCCAGGCATCCAGCACAGGCTCGATCACACTCCAGGCACTTTCCACCTGGTCAGCACGCATGAATAGGGTGGCGTCACCACGGATAACATCCAGCAATAGGGTCTCATAGGCTTCGGGTGGGGTGGTTTTAAACGCATCAGCATAGCAAAAACGCATTTCCTGCAAGCTAAGACGCAGATCAACTCCTGGTTGTTTAGCCTGGAAATATAGTGCAATCCCTTCATCCGGTTGGATGGCGATCTCCAGCAAGTTAGGTAGCCAATCCTGATTGGCTGAGGCCGGGAAGGATTGGTGTGGGACAGGCCTGAATTGGATGATAGCCTGGGAAACTTTTTGCGCCAGCCTTTTTCCAGTGCGTAAATAGAATGGGATATCCTGCCAGCGCCAGTTATCGATGAAGAGCTTCAATGCACCAAATGTCTCGGTATGAGAATCGGGTTCTACGTCTGGTTCGTTTCGGTAACCCAACACACGTTCTCCTTCCAACCAGCCTGGACCGTATTGACCACGTGAAGCATACTGGTGAATGTGGTCGATGGGAATGGGCCGGATGGCACGAAGCACATCCACCTTGCGCGCCCGGATTTCATCCGCATTGAATGCCGCGGGTGGCTCCATTGCAATCAGGGAGAGGATTTGTAAAAGGTGATTCTGGATCATATCGCGTAATGCCCCGGAGTGATCATAATATTCTCCCCGGTGTTCCACACCCACCTGTTCAGCTACTGTGATCTGTACATGATCTATATAACGTCGATCCCAGATTGGCTCGAAGAGGGCATTCGCAAAGCGGAAAGCCAGGATATTCTGCACCGTCTCCTTACCCAGGTAATGGTCGATACGATAGATCTGGGATTCGGTAAGTGTTTTAAGCAGAGTTTGGTTGAGCTCATGGGCTGAAGCCAGGTCGCGACCGAATGGCTTTTCGAATACGAGCCGTGTGCGCATACGGTCATTGATCAGATGTACTTCTCCGAGGTTGTGGACAATGGTCTCAACGATATTAGGTGGCGTAGCCAGGTAAAACACACGTTCCGTGTGTTCTCCCCAGGATTTGTCCTGGGAATTTAATGCCCTGGCCAGGTCTTCAAATGTGGCTACATCAGTAAAATCACCTGCAATCGTGCTCACCAGATGGCTGGCAAACATTTTCCACTCATCCGCTTTGGCTTTACCCCGCCGTGAAAACTGATTGACGCCATCCAATAACCGCTTTTGGAGTTCATCCACTCCCACTGGCTTGACATCCACACCAAAAATGGCAAACTTTTCTGGTGTAAGATGATCTAAGAAGAGATTGTATAAAGCAGGTATCAGCTTGCGCCAGGTCAGGTCCCCAGCTGCGCCAAAGATGACTAACTCCACTGATGGAAATCCGTTACCGTTTGTCATTTCATGCCTGATCTTCCGACCACTCCGTATGAAAAACGCCGCGCTGGTCCACGCGTTCGTAAGTATGGGCTCCGAAATAATCTCGCTGTGCCTGGGTGAGATTGGCTGGTAGATGAGTGGAGCGCAGGCTATCATAATATGCCAGGCTAGCCATAAATGCTGGGGCAGGCAAGCCCATACTGGCAGTAGTCCGCACCACCTTGCTCAGGTCAGTCAGTCGTTCGGATACCGCCTCGCCCAGTGTCCGGTCCAATGTCAGATGAATGAGGTCGGGTTGGAGGTGAAAAGCATTGTGGATGGGTTCCAGCAACCTGGAGCGAATAATGCAGCCCCCACGCCAGATGCGAGCCACAGCAGCCAGATCCAGGTTGTATTCATAGGCTCTGGAAGCAGCAGACAGTTGTGAAAATCCCTGGGCGTATGTCAGGATGATGGCCGCGTACAGGGCGCGCCTGGTTTCTTCGATGATTTCCAGGTGTTCACCGGAGTATTCTCGAATCTTGGTGCTATATTTCTTGCTGATGGCTTCTCTCATAACTATCGCACCCGATAAGTTGCGCATGGCTACCGCACTATCAATGGTGGGTGTGGCAACATGCAATTGGAGCGCATCCTGTGATGTCCACATACCTGTACCTTTCTGCTGGGCTTCATCCAGGACGACATCCACCAGGCGTTTCCCCGTGACATCATCCACTTTTTGGAAGATCTCTCCGGTGATTTCCATCAGGTATCCATTCAATTCCAGCTTATTCCAACTGGAGAAGATATTCCCCAACTCTTCATCGGTCATCCTCAAACCGCGCGAAAACAGGTCATATGTCTCGGCAATCAATTGCATCATGCCATACTCGATGCCGTTATGCACCATCTTGACATAATGACCAGCGGAATGCGGACCGAGATAGGTCACACAAGGCTCATCATCTACGTGTGCTGCACTCGCTTCCAAGATATCCTTGACGCGTTGGTAAGCCGCTTCAGGTCCGCCTGGCATCATGCTCGGACCGTGCCTTGCCCCGGCCTCTCCCCCCGAGACGCCCATACCAAAGAAATGAATCCCCTTAGATTGCAGCGCTTTTTCCCTCAGGTCAGTATCGGTGAAATGGGAATTCCCCGCATCGATGATCAAGTCATCTTTTTCAAGGTGAGGAAGCAGGTCATGGATGACGTTATCAACGATCGGGCCAGCGGGGACGAGTAACATAATAGCCCGAGGAGTCTGCAATAGGTCCACAAAGCTTTTTACATCATCGGCCGATTGCACGGGTAACTTTTCCGCCTCTGAGTGTAATAATGCCACTTTTTGTGGATCTTTGTCATATCCTGCCACGCTAAACCCATGTTCTGCCATGTTGAGCAACAAATTTCGTCCCATCACTCCCAACCCTACCATGCCGATCCGGCTTTTTTGTTCAGTCATATTTCTCCTTTCAAATCGTTCCCCCATTTTATTAGATAGTTAAACCAAGCGCGGTTAATTTCTGATGCGTGGTTTCATAATTAATATGCAAGATACCATGGATTCCCAAGCTATTGGCAACCTCCACGAAC
The DNA here is from genome assembly GCA_049287485.1 of Anaerolineales bacterium. Classification (GTDB taxonomy): domain Bacteria; phylum Chloroflexota; class Anaerolineae; order Anaerolineales; family UBA4823; genus FEB-25. The sequence goes on along the minus strand of JBAQFX010000024.1, from coordinate 26,336 downwards.
AACGGTCGATCATCAATATAAATCACCCTTTCAGGGATGGACTGGGAAATATCCAACGCAATTCGGTATATATCCGGGTCTGGTTTCCGGTAATGAACGAAGCAGGAAGAGACAAATGTATCGATCAGCTGGTCCAGATGAAACGTCTGAATGCGATATGCGTTTATTTCCCGACCTTCGTTGCTTACGGCAACAGTTTTTAAGTCATACTTACTTTTGATTGATTGTACCAAATTGAGCATCTCTGGAAAAGGTTGCGAGCGTGAAAGCATGAAAGATTTGAAATCCTTCACCGAAAATGGGCGCGATTGGTTAAATACCACTCGCTGCAGATAATCATCCAGGCTGTATTTCCCCTCTTCATAGGTATCAAAGGTCAGATTGTGACGTTCTTCCACCTCGTCGTAAATTAACTGGAAGGTTTCAGCGGCTTGCCGACGTGCGATATGATCCCAGCCATTGGTCAGCAGTACGCCTCCAATATCGAGGAACAATGTAGTGATGGATTGATTTTCCATTCTCAACACTCCTTTTTATAGATATTTCCTTGCATAGCGAAGACTATGGGCATCCATGGATATTTGTGTGTAAATGTTCATTCCCGTGCAGCCCAGAACCCACCAAAACCGGTTCTCGTCATCATCACCAATGGGCGGTTACCAACCACCACATCATGCTCCTAACTTGAGCTGTTTTTCAAGGTAAGCCCGCAGGGTTAGTGCATTATTACGTTCCAGCTCCCGTGAGCTAAAGAGCAGGGTGATATCCCCCTGGCGAGCGGCGTCCAGCAAGGGATGCCAGGTATCGGGCTTGCCATTCAGCTCGGCGAAGTAGCGTTCGTTAAATTCACACCATTTGTCAGGATCATGCCCATACCAATGACGCAAATCGTTGCTGGGAGCTATTTCCTTGTACCAGGCTTTGATTTTAAGGGTGTCTTTTTTTACACCCCTCGGCCAAAGTCGATCGACTAAAAAACGCTGCCCGTCTTCCTGTGAGGCAGCATCAAATACCCTTTTTATGCGGATCATAAGCTACTCCTAATCTTCCAGTATTTCACGCTTCAGGATTTTCACCAACCAGGTCTGGTATTCATCCACCGACCAGCCTGAATGTCTGATGAGCTCGTCAAACACTTCTGGCATGCATAATGCCTGCAGGATGGCAGCCGCATGGGCAGCATCCAGCCCGGGGCGCAAATGAGGCTCCAGGCTTTTAGCGAAACTCTGTAATCCCTGGCGCCTGCCCGTCAGGGCTTGGGTCAATTCGGCAGCTGCCCTGGGGTCAGCTGCGGCTGCTCCCGTATAAATAGCGGTCACTTCCGCGCCCATTTCCCATTGTTTGCGGGTGGCTTCGGCCAGCTGCTCCAAGCGCTCGGAGGGGTTAGCTGACTGCTGGTCACTCGCCAGTGCTTCGCGGATGTGGGTGCGTTCGTGCCAGCTATCACGGATTGCCCGCAGGATGCCCCGCTTCGAGCCAAAGATGGCATACACTGTGCTGGTAGCCACTCCGGCACGCTCTGCAATGATTTCAATTGTCGTGCAGATGTAACCCTGCTCCAGGAACAACGCCTGGGCGGCGGAAACGATCATCTTGCGGGTAGCCTGGGCTTGCCTTTGCCGGTGGGTGATTTTCGGTTGGTTATTGACATTTGTCATAAATTGTAGTATACCTACACTCATTAGAGTTATACTATACTATATTATATTAGAGGTGTCCAAATATGTCAAGCACAGAGGGATTTAATACAATCGTGATCGGTGGCGGTCAGGCAGGTTTGGCTGCTGGTTATTATCTCAGTCAGAGGGGAGATAATTTCATCATCCTGGATGAGAATACCACCATTGGCGAAACCTGGCGCAACCGCTGGGATAGCCTACGCCTGTTCACTCCCAGCCAGAATGATAATCTGCCGGGGATGAAATTTCCCAAGCCAGATTTTTATTTTCCCACCAAGGATGAGGCGGCCGATTACCTGGATGCATATGCCGGGCAGTTCAGCTTACCGGTTCAATATGGTCTCAGGGTGGATGGTCTCCAGCGCAATGAAAACGGCTTTAGATTAACTGCTGGTGATAGCAGTTATCATGCTCGTAATGTGATCGTTGCTACAGGAGCTTTCCGCACGCCATATACTCCTGCCATTAGCAAAGAATTAGACCCAGGTATCTTCCAGATGCATTCCGCAGACTACCGTAAACCGGCGGATGTGGTTGGGCAAAGCATACTGGTGGTGGGGGCGGGAAATTCAGGGTCGGAGATTGCCCTGGAGCTCACTGAGGCTGGCAGAAAGGTCTGGCTGGCTGGTCGCGACGTCGGGCGTATTCCGGCGGACAGGCTGGGCAGGATTTTAGGCGGCAGACCTTTCTGGTGGTTCATGCGCCGGGTGATGACCATCCGTACCCCAGTTGGCAGGCGGATGAAATCTGCATTATCAAGCCATGGTGATCCTCTCATTCGCGCCCGCCGTGAAGAGGTGGCTGAGGCAGGGGTTGAATTTACTCCTCGCCTGATGGGAGCCATGGACGGCAAACCACAATTGGAAGGTGGTCGTATATTACCCGCGGAAAGTGTCATTTGGGCAACCGGGTTCGGCCCTGACTATCGTTGGATCAACCTGCCCGTGTTCGATGAAACAGGCCGTCCACGTCACGAGCGTGGTGTGGTGCACGACGCCCCAGGACTCTTCTTCATTGGCTTACGCTTCCAGACGGGATTGACCTCATCCTTGATGGGTGGCGTGGGAGAAGATGCAAAATATATCACTGACCAGATCGTAAATCAGTAACTTTTCATTTACTAGGAATTTGACATGGATGAAAAAAATCGCCCAACTACGATCGATGAATACATCGCCCAGTTCCCCGAAAACGTACAGCAGTCCATGTCTGAGATCAGGCGTGTGATTCACGAAGCCGCCCCGCAGGCGGTGGAAAAAATTAGCTATCAGATACCGGGATTTTATCAAAACGGCATGCTGGTATGGTTCGGTGGATTCACACACCATATTGGGTTCTACCCCACGGGGGAGGGGATCGAGGTATTCAAGGACGAGCTAGCGGGGTATAAGACATCTAAAGGGACGGTGCAATTTCCGTTGGATAAACCGATCCCGTACGAGCTGATCCGTAAAATCGTGAAGTACAGGATGGAAAAGAATCGAAAGAAACAGGATACTACAATAATGCATAATAAAGGTGTGTGAACCTTTCAATTGGAATATGATTTATAAACTTTTTCTATAAAGCCATAGGTGTGTTGGTATATTCCAAGATCCTGAGATGACTTTGTTAGCTTAATGTCTCGAGCAATAAGTCAATAACCTTATCTGATTGCGGGATTATGGCAGGATGGACAAAGGCGTAATCAGCCAGGTGTCTGACAAGAAATTTAAACCATTTTCGCCAGCTTTACCACCTGTCACCAAGATATGACTATCAGTCAACAAAACGCTATCGGAATAAATACCTGGTTGCGGAAGGTATCCCCCGAGGGACCAAACCCCGGTGTTGAGATCATAAAGCTCGATCTCACTTATAAAAGAGGCGGTTGTAAAGCAGCAATCATAGTCGCGGGACCCTCCAATAACCATAACTCGACCAGCCGGAGACGACATCATGGTATGACCATATCTTCCGATTAATAGATCCCCTGTGGCTGTCCATATATTAAGGTTGGGATCATATATTTCAGCGCTGATCGATATTTTTCGCGGGAAGCCTCCTGGCACCGTATCCTCCAAATTAATCCCTCCTGTTACCAGCACCCTGCCATCTAGAAGCAGTACTGATTCCCCATATATACGCGGTTTATCCATCGGCCCAGTGGGTGTCCAGGTATTTGTGTATGGATCGTAAAATAATGCGTCCCCTATATCTGGGTAACCCAGAACCCCTCCACCACCCGCCACCAAAACACGGCCGTCATCAAGAAGTTGGGCCGTATGACTGGCACGGTCGGACCCTAACGGCATAGCCCCCCACCAGGAATTGGTATCCGGGTCGAAAATCTCCACCCGGTCGGTACCTTGTCCACTGGCGTCAGCACCACCTACAACCAGCACACGACCGTCTTTCATCATGGTCGCTGTATGACCTACGCCGTGAGTTGCCAGCATGGGAATGACTGTCCACTCATTTGTGGAAGGATCATACACTTCTGAATCGTCCAGCCATTGGTGGGTGTGATTATAACCACTGGTAACCAGCACACGACCGTCTAACAGCAAAGTAGCAGTATGGCCATGCCTGGGAGTGTTAAGGGAAGCTGCCTGGTTGGTTACACCGGTCGCAGGGTCGAAGATCTGAACCTCCGCCGTTTGTTCGTTCGCGCTTATACTCCCACCAACCAGTAAAACCCTCCCATCAAGTAATAATGTGGCAGTATGTTGGGCACGAGCAAGCGGCAGGCTTATCCCCTGGTTTATGTTAACCAATGGCGTAAAAGGCGGAACTGGAGAGGGTAGAATCGGAGTTGGTAAGATTTCCACCGGGATGGCAGGAGGTGCCTGAGTAATCTCCCTGGGGACTTCCACCGTAACAACCACAACCTGCTGTACAACACGGGTCACTTCGACAATTTGGGTCTCTTTAATAATCGTGGGTAAGATGACCGTGGTAATCAGCGGTTGAGCAGATCCGCATGCGGATAAGAAAAGCAGCGCTGAGAAAAGGGTCAGGAATATTTTTCGATTACGCATTTTGCCCTCCTGCACAGACGATTAATGCGCATAGAATTTAACTATCCACCCATTAATTGGCGCTTCGTATTTCAGCTGTCTTGCAGATACGAAGGGTTATTTTAATTCTACAGAGTAATAATATCGAGCTAATATAAATTGTAGCACTTATTGGATCTACCTGTTTTGGTCTACTGACCGATCATTAATCGTACTATTTGCCCAACGTTATGTTCCGTAGGAAGATATGCCAAATCCTTCGAATGAGCTTATCGAGTATTATATTGGCTCACCAGCGCAGTAAAAATCCCCAAGACGGCTAAAGCCCCAATAGCAAGGATCACCAGCAGGCAGCCACCCCCTGCTACGAAGGCTACATTTTTCCAATTCCCTTTTCCCTCCGTCTTCAGGGTATAGGTACGCGCCTGGATCCCCGAAATGATGGGCACGGCGAAATAGATGGGGACGAAAACGCAAGCACCCAAACCCAGGGTGATGGTCGAGAGGAATCCCGCCACGAGGATATACACCCACCAGGCGACCATTAATAGAATACCCAGTAAAGTGCGACCGGAGTAAACATGCCCTACACCTAAAAGTGAAAAGATACCGAAGATAATCTCGAGCCAGAGTGAAGTTGTGGCTGCACCTTCGGTTTCAGGTGAGGTCTGTTTGACTACATATACAGGTTGCTGATTATCAGGTTGGGTGGTCATCGTTGTATCTCCTCAGATCGGAATAAATTAAGAAAAAGAATATTTTGGTTTCATTCCTGATATTTTTTTACTATGTGTTGATTTTATCGCATTCCAATCGGCAAGTACAACCATTGAGGTGGCAATGATGGATCGTATTCAAATGCCCCTATGTCACAATAAGAGCTGCCATCATTGTTACCGTCGACTGGTCTTATCGTTCCGAGTTGATCATGGATAATGGGATTTCCCCAATTATCAAAACAACCGTCAGGGTTACCAGCATCCATTGCAGGGCTAGTAGACTGCAAAGTGATGGTCGCAGGCATACCAAACCGTAATCCAAGGAAGGCGGTAATATCCGTCAAGTCACCGGTAGAAGGAACAAATGTACAACCCGAGGTATCTCCGATGAGATTATAACCAGCGGTGTGAATGATACCCATGCAATCAGGACCAGAGCTTGCTTGATTTTCGGCTATTATCGTATTCCGCAAGGTGATTGCAGCATTATCACTCAAGATGCCACCCCCGAAATGTTGGGCATAATTTCTGGCGATGGTCACATTGCTTGCCTGGAGGGCATACCCACCTGCGCGGTAAATTCCTCCACCATCGGCTTCGTTGTTGTATGGATTATATGCTTTGTTATAAGCTATGGTGGTATTGATAAGGTACAAGACATCACTGGTATAAATTCCTCCCCCATATCCTATTGAAGTATTATTTATAATTGCACTATCGCTAATGTTAACCTCAGACCAGGTATAAATTCCACCACCTTGTGAGGCAGAATTATCATTGATCGTTGAATTTTCAATCGTCATCCCATGACCGTAAATGCCCCCACCAGCACCCCCGGCGGAATTGCTGGAGATCGAGCTGTTTTTGACAATCAATTCCATATCAGAACTGTCAATTCCTCCACCCCAGTTTACACTGATGTTACCGATTATCCGGCTATGATTTATTGTGATTTGTCCACCATTAAATCCAGATATTCCTCCACCAATACCTGCCGAGTTATCGATGATAATGCTGTTGTTCAAGGTAATGGTACTTTCTCCGCAATATATACCGCCTCCTTTTGAGGCAGAGTTACCAATGATCAGGCTATTGTTCAATGTAAGACGCCCGAAAGTACCCATTCCAATTCCACCCCCATTGTTAGTAGAAAGAAGAGGATAGCTACCAGCAGTACTTGCTGAAATTATTGAGTCAATTAAGGTGAGTTTCGAGAGGTATCCCATGTAGATTCCACCGCCATCAGCATTAGGTGATGATCCGTTTTGCACGAGCAACCGCTCAAGCCAGGCTTCAAGCTGATCATTTATTGTAATTCCACGCCAACTACTTTGACCATTAATAGTTGAATAACTGCTCTGTATGGTGAAATCTAAATTCCATCCACCAGAAATAAAGATGGATTTATTGATCCATACCACCTCACTCCCAGTAGACCTGGTATAGGTTCCAATAGAAACACGAACAGAATCGTATGATTTTGCTTTTGTTAAAGCAGCATTGATAGTTTTACAAGGGGAAGCCGGGGAAAGGCAGTCATTCGCATCATTACCACTCGGTGAAACATACCAGACAGTTTCAGGGTATATTGGAGGCAAATTATTTGGATCGGCTTCATATGCACCGATGTCGCAAATGTTATTTCCGTCGCTATCACCATCCAAAGGGCGTGTAAACCCACGCTGATCCATCGTAAGTGGGTTGTCTTGATGGTCTAAACAACCTGCAGGATTCCCGCCATCAATGGCTGTGCTGTTAGCGTAAATCCAGTGTGTATATGTCGGCCCTCCATTATCTTGAAGCGGTCCAAGCTTGGGATTCACATCAAGCTGGTCACCTGGTGCGCTGCTGAACGAACAATTTACGGTATCACCGATGAGATTATATCCTTGGGAGAGGATTGGGCCGTAACAATCTACCCCTACATTGGCAATATTCTCGGAAACAATAGAATTCGAGATCAAAACTTGACCCTCGAATCCATCAATGATATGAATGCCACCTCCGCTAAAAGTTGCCCTATTATCGGTAATGGTTACATTACGAAGTAATAAGGTATTTTCTTCCCTGCCCCCATAATAAATTCCCCCACCATCATCATAATAAGAGTTGTTATAATTCCCACTGATTGTGCTATTGATGATACTTGCATCTTGGCTATAAATACGCACCCCAACACCATTTATATTATTGTTGATGGTGCTATTTAATATTACCAACGGCCCCGCATAATCCCAATTATAAATACCAGCTCCGCTGTTATTGCGTACTGTGCTCCTTTGGATGATCAGATTTCCTTCATTATATACTCCCCCACCCCCAGACGTTGTTCCCTGATTATCCTGCACGATGCAATTATCTATGGTTAAATTTCCATCATTCCATATGCCGCCAGCAGTAGCTGTACTCATTCCATTTTCAAAAATGAAATATTCAATATAAACGTTAATTGCTTCATAGATCCTAAGAACCCGGCGAGAATCCTGTCCATCGACAATCGTACGACCTATCCGAACGGAAAATGCCTGATCCCATCCCCCTGATAACGTAATGTCCTGCATGATGAGTAGTGCTTCATCCCCGGTGCCAGTATATGCCTCAGCAGTTACTTGTATTGTGTCACCTGGTGCAGCTTTAGCCAGTGCAGCTGAGATCGTAGCGCAAGCAGTCAATGGGCTTAAACAATCATCCAAATCATCTCCACTTTTTGATACGTAGAATAGGCTTGCAGCAGATATATAAATATCTCTCTGCGAAACACCGACAATGAGGGAAAGTAGCAAGCATGCATAAGCTAATACTTTCAGTAATTTATTCATTTAATTCTCCTCACCTGTTAAGCCATCAGTACGTTATATATATTATTATCAGATAAATGTTTATCGTTAAAGCTTTAGGAGAACGATCGTTTTTACTGCGAATGGAATCAACAGTCCAAGCTAAATCATTTCGAGTAATATTATTTTAGCATCGATTAATAAAACTAACTGGTAAGATCATGTACGCAGTACTTCAAAAATTAGCCTGCCGGAGAGCAGCCAGCAGGGCTACTGCAGCACTCTCCGCTGCAAGCCTGGTATTGCGCATCATTCCCACCGAATAGAACAGGATCATGGGGTGACGCAGCACCATCCGTAGCAACCTGCCGGTTTGCATATTGGCATTCTCATCCATCACCTCACTCAGGTCAAAAGGGATGGGTGCACACGGTCCATCACTGATGGCTCGCAGGGAAAGGAGCGGGACACCATTTTCCATGGCTACCCGGGCAATTCCCGCGGTTTCCATTTCCAGCACCGGGTGCAACACCTCTCCGAGCTGGGATTTGGTGGCCTGGGAGCCTGCTGTGGTTACCGCTGTCCCGATATAAAGACTGCTTCCCCGATCAGACAGATCCTGGCTAATTGCCTTGTGGGCTTCTTTAGGCCAGATAGTGAGTGGTTTAAGTGTATTAACCGTTCCCTGGTCGAAACGGCAGCTGGATTCTGCCAGGGTCACATCCCCTATTTGCAGTTCTGCCTCCACTGCACCTGCGATGCCGAATGAAATCAGCAATCGTGGATGGTAGGCGTCCAACAGGGTCTGAGTGGCTTCGGCGGCACGACGCGTCCCCATTCCGGAGGTGACCAGCACACAGGTTTTCCCCGCGAATACGAAGCGATAGCCTCGATAGCGCCCGACAGCAACTCGTTCTACACCCTTTAGCAGGCGCAGGAGGGCAGTGCTTTCCTGGCTCATGGCGGCGATCAGGCCAATCGGTTGCATTTGTGTTCGATTCTACCTCGAACTGCTATTCATCACCCGACCCTCACGTGCCGTGCTCCTTCAACCAGGCCAACAAAGTATCGTAATGTTCCTGATGATGCTCAAAAGAGCCCAGGCAACTTGCTGCCAGGCTATAACCTCCCATCCAGGTATACTCAGCATGCTCAAGCAGATCTTTTTTGGGAATGATTTTGGTTAATTCGATGTATTGCTGAAATTGATCTTTCCATACCGTGTATACGTCTGACCAGGTTCGTTCACGGTTCTCCTGGTAGATCCAGGCATTGGTACGGTTCACATCTTCTTCCGGGTCGGGTCCGCACGCTTGCCACCATTGGGGATATACTGGTCCCCGGCCTTGCAGAGCAGCTGCCATGCGTGCTAGTGAGGCTTGCTGCCAGGCCCATAAATGAGCGACGACATCTTTCACGGTCCAGGTGGATGGTCTAAGTGGTTCAGTTATTTGTTCTTCACTCAGGCTGGCAAGCAATTCCTGCCAGCTATGCAACAAGCCGCAGTAAGCATCGAGCTTGCTGCGGCTTTGAATATCGCCCAGGGGTCGTTTTACTGGGTAGTTATTGGCAAATATGTGTGCAGGAATCCATCGAAGGGTCGGTAAGCGGGTACCAAAGTTTCAAGCACAACACCTCCCACCAGCTGACCATTGATATAACCTTCCACTGCCACCTGTGGATGGCTGCCTTGCGCTAATGGTGAGCCAGCAACCACGCTAACGGTGACCGTGATTTGCTGCCCGGGGTCAAGGGTGATCTGTGCAGGTGAGACGTTCACCGACCAATCTGCAGGTAGACCGATGCGCCTTACACTCAGTGTGACCTGTGAAGCCTTTGGATTGGGGTTGGAAAGCTGAAAATCGGAACTCTGGCTGTATAACTGTGCCATGCGATTTCCAATCACAGGCGAAGCCAGCAATCCTGCTCCTACGCTGTATCCAGGGTTAAACGTAGGGGGATTCTCCAGGATGCTCCCCAACAGGTAATACTGTGCGCTGATCTGTTGCATCCTTTCTACCACATCGCCAGCCAGATCGATCGGGTTGGCATTCAATATGCTTTGACGAATTGATTCAAGGTCAGCACCCGTCAAACCTAGGGCATGGGCATCATCAATCTCCTGTTGGCTCCAACCATGCGCCAAATCCTGCTGCATGGCAATGACGTCATCAACGGTGATGGGTACAGAGGTGACGCCCTCATCAGCCGCAACAGCAATCAGATCTTCAATCGCCTGTGCTGCAGTGCTCGCTTCAGCCCATCAGGCGATCTCCTGGCATTCGCCCTGGCCCAGGGGAATCCTGACAATGAGCGCGGTTGGGTGGCCGTTGGAGATAGCACGGGCGGCGCATCCAAATTAGTGCTGGCTGGAGATGCCGGGAGCTATTACTCCGTATTGGGTTGGCTGGATGACCAAACCCTGCTGGTGCAAGCAAACACCCTCGGCAACCCAAATGTTGGCAGCCAGTTGTTCACCGTTGGGGCGGATGGCTCGAACCTGACCAAGGTGGCGGATGGCAGCTTGCTTACCATCATTGATAATCGTTAACTGATCTGAGTATATTTATAATCGCAATTATGGGTGGAACTGAGCTAGAAATTTCTACCATGTGAAAGTATGAAGGACAAATGCCTGTACTCGTTTTCTATGACGAGTACAGGCATTTCGTTACTCAGCCTACAATCAAGGAGAGGTGCTCCACTCTACTGCCAAACTGTTTATTTAATCTTTTTATGTGGTATAATCCAGCGTTCGCTTCCGAAAAGGATAAACTTTATCCAAAATGGACACGGACGGGCTGGGGTTCGCCTTGGCTCAATCTTATGCCAAAAGGACCTTTTGTGAATTTTAATTCGTTTGCATTCCATCCCCAGATCAATGCGGGGATATCAGTCGCTGGTTATTCTATCCCTACTGCTATTCAGCTTCATACTATTCCTCCTATCTTAGAAGGGCGTGATGTACTGGGCTTAGCTCAAACAGGCACCGGGAAGACCGCGGCTTTTGTTTTACCCATCCTGCAGCACCTGCTTTCAGGGCCACGTGGCAAGCTGCGCGCCCTCATCCTTTCGCCGACGCGTGAGCTAAGCGAACAGACCCACACCAACATCGAGATACTTGGGCGCCAGACCGGCTTACGTAGTATGACCATCTATGGCGGCGTCAGTAGCCAACCTCAGATAAAGAAATTGCGTACAGGCGTGGAGATTGTAGTCGCCTGCCCTGGTCGCCTGTTAGACCTGATGGGGCAGAAAGTGATCAATTTGGGTCATATTGAGATCCTGGTGATCGATGAAGCCGACCGGATGTTTGATATGGGTTTCTTACCAGACATTCGCCGGATTCTTGCTGCCCTGCCAAGGCAACGCCAGACGCTGCTATTCTCGGCCACCATGCCAGACGAGATCCGCGCCCTGGCGAATGAGTTCCTGGACCATCCGGTGAAGGTTGATCTGGGAGTGACTCGCCCGGTCGCCACGATTGGACATGCGCTGTATCCCGTGGATCAAAACCGTAAAACCGAGCTATTGCTGGCGTTACTACGTAAGTCAGGTAATGGCCAGATTTTGGTCTTTACCCGAACGAAGCACCGTGCTAAAAAGGTTGCTGAGCAGCTGGTGAAGGCAGGATTGCCCGCCACCTCGTTGCAGGGTAATCTGTCTCAGAATCGACGCCAGCAAGCAATGAATAACTTCCGCACAGGTAGGATTAAGGTTCTGGTTGCAACAGACATTGCTGCACGCGGGATCGACGTTTCTCAGATTTCGCATGTAATTAACTTTGACATGCCGGACACTGCTGATGCCTACACTCATCGTATCGGGCGGACAGGTCGCATGGCCAGGCAAGGTACTGCCCTTACACTCGTCACACAGGATGACCTGCCCATGATACGCACGATTGAACGCTTACTGGGAGGCGCATTGGAGCAACGGCAACTAGCCGGATTTGACAAAAAGCAGCCCTCACCAGGAATCACTCCGCATACCCGTATTCAGAACTAATCACATATCTAGAGCTGATCATTTGTAACGGATTATTCGATAATCATTGGCTTTCTTAACCAGTAATTTACCCGCCCCCCACGGATACCTCCCGGGGGGTAATTGTTTATTGAGCTAGTTTTTATTATTCTGAGTGATAACCATTAATGGTTTTTTAATTGACAAACAGGATAAATAGGAGTAATATAGTCATGTATTTAGCAGTTGATGATCAAGTAAAGCTTGTTTGGAAAGATTAACGATACTTTCCAAATGAAGTTTGGAGGTCGTATATGATGAAGTTTGAATGCAATGAATTGGGTACCAATTGCAGCTACGTGGCAAAGGGGAATACACTGGACGAAGTGAAGAAAGATGCCATAGAACATGCACAGTCTGCGCATAAGGATTGGCTAGCAAAAAAGTCCCCACAACAGATGGCGGACATCGATAGGACCTTGACCCGTATGACTCATTAGCCGAGACACTATGGGGGAAATCAGTCAAAGGCAGGCGACATTTTGAGTGTGCAAGCACTCATGATTAGAAGGGGGAAAAGGGTTCCGAGGTACATCACCGGTGAAAACTGGTGATAAATAATAAAAATACCACCCCCCAAAACATTTTTGGGGGGTGGTAGCATTAACTAAAAGGCTTACTTAACTGAAATAGGTAAGAAGAATTTGCCAAAGACATCCAGGCTCCATGTGGCAGATGGCAGTGAAGGCCCCGAGATATTCGTGGCTTTAACAAACCAGTTGTGACCCCATGGGGTGACATCCAGCGTGGTGGTGGTGATGGGGCTGGTAAAGGTGACCACGGGAGTGTCATCCAGGTAGAATATATAACCTTCTACCGGGGCTCCACCCTCTACGGGCTGCCACTCAAACGTGACCGGGCTGCTCAACCAGCTACCATCTGCGGGTGAAACCAAGGTTGGGGCAGTGGGTGTAGGGTCATAATTACACTCGAAAGGTATCGAAGACAGGGCAAAATCGTCCACATAAATACCGTCTTCTACCACTCCGGAGTCAGCTAACAGGTGGATTCTAATGGCAACATCTGGTTGGTTATCCAGCATCGCTGCGTCAACGGTCACCTGCTGCCATTCATTTTGTACTCCGTTAAAGGTCATCAAGGGTGTTAGGTTCCAGTTGGAACCACCGTCAAGTGAGTATTCCACATAGGCATAGTCATAACCAGTCTCGAGAGCATACTTGAACCACCCACTTAGCTGCACGCTGTGCCTGCCGGTTAAATCCAGCGCAGGTGTGCGTACCCAGCTGTTCGTATTGTTCTGGTAATTGCCAGCCGGGCTATCCGTCCAGGAATGTGTTGGGCTATGAGCTTCGAGCGCGGTGATCGCCCAGGTATTGAATGTGCCACCCGTCGTCCATCCAGCAGCTCCGTCTTCAACGTCATTTGTGTAAAAATCCTGGCGTGGCAGGGGTACGGAGGCGTTGATACTGAAGCTGGTGTTATAAGCGTTCAGGCTATCTGTGACCACTGCCTGGAAGTTCAAATCAGTACCGCAGGCGACATTTGAGTCAATCGAGATCACATAGGGCGTCTCATTCAAACCGTTATCACCTGCGGCGATGTCCGCATACGTTGATTCAGCACTATCCACCGTAACACCGGCAGTCAGGCTGGTCAGCTTGGCTGTGATCCCGGTTGATGTGGAAGCACCTTCATTGTATAGTGATTCGGAAAGCTGCAAGCCACGCTCACCCGGTTCAGGAAATCCATTCCCGTTTCCATAAGCCACGCTGTCATTGAGCAGGGTTCCCTCGTGCACCAGCGAAGGAGTTGGTTCAAGATAAAAATCTTGCGAGGTTGTGAACCCAGCAGAAACCACCACCCCATTCGCAATTGCTGTGCCTGGGTACCCAGGTAAAAACGGACCGGCTGTCAGGTCATAGCTGCCATCGATCAGATCGATCGAATAGTGACCAGAGCTATCAGTCTCCGTGCTGAAATTATAACTGGCACCTGCCGCCACTACTGGTACACCCGCCACGGGCTGGTTGGTCTCTGAATTATAAACGTAGCCCGCGATGGTGCCTTTAGGTTCACCGCAGGAAGGGAACTTGAATGACCCGATGCGGGTTAACCAATTGCCACTATTGGTGATCAGGTATTCTGTGGTATACCAAAACGTACAGTCATCCACCGGATCAACGGTCAAGGCAGAATAATCCCCCCAGCGATTTGAGCCGGTTTGTGAGCCAGTACCCTGGATCAACACGGCTTCATTTTGAGTGAGCAGGTTAGGGGTTTCTCCAACCAGCCTTCCGGCATACCGTATGGCAGGGTACATATCATAGCTAGATACGCTATAACCGATGGCAATATTGCCTTCCTTGTCTGCTGCAATGGAACCCATCCAGCGATAATTCTGGTCTGGCTGGTAGGTACCTTGTTGGAAGATATATGGTGTGCCACCTGGGTCGCGTATCTCATACCAGCGAATACCACCGACGCCTCCAGATACCACGCTATGATTTGCATATAGTGCTTCAACGCCATCGATGTTGCGATATTGGAGCTGCATCATCATCCGGTCGCCCAGGCTGTCCAGGAATCCACCGGGTGACTTTTGGGGTACATCAAAATACATGGCAAAATCCGCCACAGTCACCGGAACCGGACCTGTGAAAGTGGAGTTGCCAGGGGTGGTCCAATCGACGTGGAATTTCCAGATATTTAATGTTGATGGGACCGTGACGTTGGCGAAATATTCGGGAGATTCTGAAGGTGGTAGCGCACCACGGATATTGGCAGGCAATAGCGTCCCGCCTTCATCGGGGGTAAGGTTAAAATGCACCTCATTCAAGGGACCACCAGCGATCATTGATGCACGATCTAACGCCCAGACACGCACGCCCTCGAAATTGTTGGTGAACATATTGGCAGACATATACCAGCCATCCGTCCATACGCCCAATTTGGGGTAATCATTGAACGCATCATCAAATGGCGGTGTATTGGTCTGCAAGGCGTAATAATACCAGCCACCACTCACCGGGTCGGCTGTCTGCGAAACCGCAATGCATTCATAGTAGGGACCGCCAGTGGGCAGGGCGAAATCAGTCACGACCCAGCGATCCACCTGTGGGTCATAGAGTACCACCACATCGCCTCGATTTTGATTATCGCATGGGGTACCGATGGGACCTTGAAAGAAATCGTTGTAACTTAACTTCACCAGCTCGGCCCCTGTTGCTTTATCATAAATGCCGATGGCGATGTTAACCACCTGGATATAGTGATTGGGTCCGACATCCCCATTGGTATCTGGGGGATGCCATCCTCCACCATCGGTAATGCTCAGACCGTTAAAATTCCTAATCGGCTCGGGCATTTGCCCTTGAGCGAGGGTATTTTGGGCGACTGGGTCGACCCATGAGTTGAGGTTGGTAAGGTTCGCCGGGTTGGGTCGACTTACTATCCCCGGTGCGGGTACTTCACCACCTTCGGATGAGGTGTGTGGCAGGTCTCGCAAATCACCGTTGAATACAGTCGGGTATACCGGCTGGCTGGTGTACGGACCCGTGATATAGGGTGGGGTTGTACTTTCTGCGAGTGTTGATGCCTGCGCCCTGGATAGATTGCTGATCGGACTGAACAAACCAGCCAGCAATCCAACGATCAACAGGACGGTCATCGCCACAGCCCAGAATTTACTGGATGGGTGAGCCATTTGATTTTTAACCTCCAAGAGATGGGATTGGGATAGCGAAGTTTATCAGAATGGGATTAAAACAATATGAGTAAAGTTAATCTAAATTGTCTATATTTACCCTTTTTTAGGCTACAACATGATTGACTTTAGCTGACAATGAAGATAATATTCTGTAAATATACAAATCCTGAAATTTCACTAACGGGAGAAGGAGCGACAGGATGCCAGAGGATGTTGTCTTGGTGAAAGATTTTCGAAAAGTCTATGGTGATACGGTAGCTGTGGATGGGATCAGCTTCACAGTCCAACGTGGAGAAATTTTCGGCTTGCTCGGACCCAATGGCGCAGGTAAAACCACTACCATGGAAAGCCTGGAAGGTTTAAGGCAACCTAGTAGCGGTTCATTAGGGATTTTAGGGATCGACCCAACTCGGCAGTCGAAAACCTTACACAACCTGATGGGTGTCCAGCTTCAATCTTCCAGTCTCCCTGGCAGCATGACCCCGCATGAGGCGATGGATTTTTTTTGTGCTTACCATAAGGTAACCCCAAGATATGACTTACTTGATCGGTTGGGTTTGGGTGATAAATTAGCCGTTCAATTCTCTACCCTATCTGCCGGTTTGCAGCGCAGGTTAGCTTTGTCATTGGCAATAGCCCATGACCCACCACTGGTCCTGCTGGATGAACCTACCGCCGGTCTGGATGTTTCATCACGGGTTGTGCTGCATGAGGTGATGCACGAGCTGCAAGCTAAAGGTACAACCATCATCCTGGCGACGCATGATATGGCGGAAGCTGAGAAAATGGCGGATCGGGTAGCTATCCTGTTAAAGGGCAAGATAGCGGCTACAGGTAGTCCTACCCAACTGACTGCCACTGGGGGTGGTTTGGTTAAGATTTCTGTGTCTTCAGATGCATCCAGTCTGTTCCAAAATACTGGTGTGTTCCCAGCCGTTTCACAGCAGATCATCAAAGATGTGTACATGGTTTATTACAGTCATGATGCTGGTGAAACTGTGCCGGCCGTCCTTGATTATCTCAAGGCGCAACAGGATCATCTGATCGATTTACGGGTAGAGCGCCCCTCCCTTGAAGATCGTTTCCTTGAAATAACTCAACCTGATCACTCAAATGGAGCAATTCTATGACCGCTTTTTTCCGTCATTTCATGTATGATTTTCGGACTGGCTTACGTGACAAATCACTTTTAATGTTGAATTATCTGTTTCCACTTGGTTTTTATGCATTAATGGGCTTGCTTATGACCGGGCTCAATCCAACTTTTAATCCTACCATGATCCCGGCTATGATTCTGGTAGCCATGATGGCCTGCACTCTATTGGGTTTGCCCAATCCTGTGGTGGAGTCGCGCGAAGCTGGTATTTACCGAAGTTTTAAGATCAATGGTGTGCCGGCCCTCTCCATTGTCTCCATCCCTGTCTTGAGCAGTTTTGTGCATATTTTTCTGGTTTCCATCATCATCACTCTAACCGCGGGACCATTTTTCAAAGCTGGTATCCCGGTCAATTGGTTTTATTTTGTATTGATCCTGGTCCTGACTGCCTTCACCATGGCCAGCCTTGGGATGTTGATTGGGGTTATTTCACCCAATACGCGCTCCATTGTGTTGTTCAGCCAATCCATCTTCCTACCTTCCATGATCCTGGGTGGATTAATGGTTCCCGCCAGCATGTTATCTGCAGGTCTATATCGTGTTTCACTGCTTTTACCAACCAGTTATGCCATGAATGCGTGGCGAGGGTTGGCTTTTGGATTCGACCCAAGCTTTGAACCTCGTTGGGCCTTGTTGGTATTATTCTCTAGTGGGTTAATCGCTTTTATTTTGTCTATCTATTTATTCAATTGGGATAGTAAAAATCAGCGCAGAGGTCACAATCCTTGGTTAGGATTGTTATCGTTGGTACCGTATGTGTTAGGTGCCATTTTGTTAACCAATTAATGATCTAATCGCATATTTATCTAGGCGGCAATCAATTAGATGATTCGCCCTTATTTAATAACATTTTTCTTGAAAATTGATGTATGATTAACGCATCCGAGCAAAATCGCTCAGGAAATTTGTCTCACATCAACCTGATGAGAAGAAAGGAGCACAACCATGGCATTTAGCTTTAAAAACTCGAAGGGGCAAGTATATTTCCTCCATGCCACGACACGTGTCCTCAAGAGTGGTAAGAAACAACATCTATATTACTTTGCAAAAACCCAAAAGGCAGGTGCTTTAGATCAAGTTCCGGCGGGTTATATGGTCGCTGAGAGCAAGACCGGGCTACCCGTGCTGAAGAAAAAGTAACCGGTCACTGCCCAATGATATACCTACCGAATCGTAGGTAAACAATGCCACGGGGCATTATTGCTTTTCTCGTCCCCGAATACTAAAATTGGTTAAACAAAAATGGCGCACTTCTATGGAAGTGCGCCATATTTAATTCCCATCAGACATTATTGACTCAAGAAAGCATTTACTACCAGGGGGTCAAAATGCCTGCCTGATTCCCTTTGAATATATTTCAGGGCGTGTTCTTCAGTCCATGCCAGCCGATATGGGCGATTGGAGGTAAGGGCGTCCCATACATCCACCACGGCGAAGATGCGCGCTGACAACGGGATAGCTTCACCTTTCAAGCCCCGTGGGTACCCATTTCCATCCCATTTTTCATGATGGCAATATGGGATTTCTAACGAAGGAGACAGGTAATCGATGGTTTTCAACATTTCGTAGGCATGCACTGGGTGCTGGCGCATAATTACCCATTCAGCAGGGGTGAGGGGACCAGGCTTTAATAATATCGAATCAGGGATACCCATTTTACCAATATCATGCAATAACGCCCCCCGTCGGATATGCTGTAAGGCTTCTCCCTTGATACCAAGCCTGTCTGCAATCTGTAATGTTAATTCAATGACCCGGTGAGCATGCCCAACTGTCTCACGATCGCGCAATTCCAGCGCCTTTGCCCAGCCTTCCAGGGTGGCATCATAAGCGATCGAAAGTTCGGTGGTCGAATCTTGCAATTGTTCAAATAATGATGAGTTATCAATTGCGATGACTGCCTGTCCGGCCAAAGCCTCCAGAAATTCCAGGCGTTCTTCATCGATAGAACATGGTGTCCGTAAAAAGACTTCGAGAACTCCCTTGACCTGTCCTTTAGCGATCAGCGGTATGCCATAATAGACCTTGAAGCCTTCTGCTTCGATGGGCAGCAGCTGATCTCCCTTGCCAGAATTAATCGATAAATCTGGAATATGGATCGTTTTCTGGGTTAACGCAGCCATCCCAGCAAAGCCTCTACCGATATAGGCTTTTACATGGAGAGGTGCTTCTGTGCGAAATCCCCGACTTGCGCAATACTCCAGCAAGGGGCTTCCTTTCTTATGAAGCAGAATGGCAGCTGCATCTACACTGAGTTGTGTCATGATCTGCTCAAGCAAGATGCCCAGCGTAAACTGGAGATCAGGTCCAGCGGATATCGAGATATCGATCGCTCGTAATGCTTGAAAACGACGGACCTGCCGTTGGATCTTTTCTTCGGCCATCTTCCAATCAGTTATATCGGTGATGAACCCTTCTAATAATTGCTGATTCCCCTGAGTGGCTGTAGAACACGCACCCAGGTCTCTGATCCATCTGATCTGTCTTTTATGGTTATAAATGCGGTAGACAAGTTCGTAAGATTTTTGTTGTAGCACCGCATTCTGAATATTGATCCAAACCATCTCCCTGTCTTCTGGATAAATCAAATCACCATAGGAAATGATGTGATTCAAGATCAGATCATCAGGATGGTACCCGGTTAGCGCATAACATCCTTTGCTGGCATACTCCAGGGTATGGTTTACATCATTTCGGCACTGGTAAACCATACCTGGAATTTGGTCAAGCAATGAATTAAAGCGAGGAGATACCTCCCGCACAATTACATCGGTTTCCAGAATATCACTCCTAAATTAAGAAAGTTAGTTAAAAAATCTATCGGTTCAGTTCACCTTTACGTAATGTCTTACAGTTTCCAGCGGAACATTCACCGGGAATTCCTGGTTGGCGTTCTGCTGGTAAGTAACCATATTGGCGGCGAAATCAACCAGATTGGTAGGTCTGATTGAAAAGAGCCAGTTGCGATCTGCATCGCTTAAATTAAAGTTTTCACCTTGATAACCCGACGCAAGCGCTATTTCAGGATTAGCCAGTAACATACTGCAGAAAGTTTTACTGACTACTGCTGCGCTGAGTAATCGGTTGAGCTCATCATTGTGCGCTGAGTAATCAAGTTGTCCACTTATTTCCATTGTGGGGGTGTCAATCATTAACATTCGATTTTCCTCAGATTTAGAATCCAAAATATTTGTAAGGCATTAATGCTGCCTGTTTTCGGCAGTTTATTCGCCTTATTTTGGAAGGTTAGATACCTACATCCCCGGAAATGGGTAAGCCTAATATCATGCCACCCGTGGCAACAAGGGTTAAAACCATGAGGCCCAAACGAATATATCGAGAATCAATCTGGCTGATTTTTAAAACCATGGTAGAAAGGTAGGTGTTCATTTGAATATCTCCTTTAAAAAAAGTATTGGGTTGATAGTGATTTCAATATTATTACACAAATCTGTCCTCTAAATAGTCTGTTAAAGATTAAAAAAATACCTATTTTAGGCATATTTTCATCAATTTAATCGACAAATTAACGCAATATCTTTTGCAATTGGGTGGTTTCTGGGGCGGGTTCTAAGCCCAGTTCATCCAGTAAAAATTGCTTGCATTGTTCATACTGGTCGACCACACCTCTACGATTACCTAGCGCTGCATAAGCCTGCATTGCCAGGCGATGGGCTGATTCCATGCAGTGGTTATCTCCCAGGATTCTCTGGCAGTGAATTAAAGTTTGATTCGGATCACCTTTTTCCAGCTCTAACTGTGCCAGGGTCAGCAAGGAATTCTCATTCATTTGGGCCAGGCGTTGTCGCTCCAAAACCACCCAGGTGCCATCCCCTTCGGGGAAAAACTCGCCCTGGTAAAGTTTTATGCCTTTCTGGAACAACTCGATTTTCCGTTCCGGCGCTTCGACCCTTTCTGCCTGATGGATGGTTTGTTCAAACTCCTGAACATCATAACTGTAATCCATATCTGAATTAAACGAATACCGGCGTTCATTGGTTAGGATTGCTTCTTGACCCAAAGCATAGCGTATAAAATAAAGGGTATTTCTGAACTGGCTATTGAGTTGCTCACTCGAACTATCGGGCCATAAAATGACCCCGATTTCTTCCTTGGTCATGCTTTTGTTGGCAACAGTGACCAGGAGGAAGAAAAGTTCCCTTGCACGCTTCTGGTTTACCCAGCTGGTTGCAGTGACTGTCTTGCCATCAATCTTCACAACTGATTTACCCAATCCATAGATACTTAATTTCGGAGGGGCAAGCAAAACAGTCGAGGTATGTGGTCGTAGCCGTCGTCGCAGCGAAGGAATCTGCTTCTCAAAATTTTCAATCCGCTTCAATAGCTTAACGGCAGCCGGGCCAATTTGTAAATCTTCTATATATCTTTTAAACTCTTCTTTTATACCCCTGCCCACCACGATCATGGGTTGGATGCTATCTAATTGATTCGCCTTTTCCAGGATATATTCCATCATCTGATACGCCATGTCTCGATCGCCATTGAGAGCATATGCCCGGCTTAAAAGCATGGCGGTGCTGGCAGCCTCCAATTTCTGGCCACCTTGTGTAAAACCTGTGTAAGCATCTTTTAGATAGCCTATTGCTTTTTGACATTTATTCTCAGCCAAAGCAATACTACCGGCTTCCATCGCCCATAAACTCTGCTCAAGGTCTGATTGGCTTTTTTGAACCAGTCCAAGTGCTGAATGGAGATATGCTTTAGCCCGAGATAACTCTCCATGGTTTCTCGCCAGGCTGGATTCTGCCAGTTCGGTATTCAGTAACAAAAAATGATCATCCAATAACCGGCAGGCATGGCGAGTTTTCTGAAAGGCGTTACTGGCGCTATCACTTGCCTCCAGGTCGGCATACAAATTTCCCAGATTAAATAATAAATATGCTTCACTGCGTAGAACTCCATTGCTCCTTGCTAGTGTCAACGCTTGCTCGAATAATTGGGCCGCTTCAACATAATTGCCATTTAGATGATGTAAGCTTCCCAGGTTGTTCAAGACGTAAGATTGTCGGGTGGTATTCCTGACCTCTTGCCAGTATGAGAGCGCTTTTTCATAATTTATTACCGCCTCACGTGTATTCCCTTGATACTGGCAACACGTGCCCAATTCCATATGCACCATGGCTGTGTTTTGATTATCCTTGACAGCTTGATACAATAAAAGGGAGCGTTCCAGTTTTTCGTAGGCTTCACTTAGCTGCCCCTGATAATTTAGACTCTCTCCCACGGCGCGGTTTGCCTCGGCTTGTACTATTCGTAACTCTGCTTGCCCTTTTGATAATTCCAATGCTTCTAAACCATCCTGGATGGAACCTTGGTAATTACCCAAAAAACGTTGTGCTGTAGCGCGTCTCGCCAACGTCCGAGCCAATCCTGAACGGTCACTGTTTTCACGTTGGACAGCCTCTGCCCGGTTCAGATAAGCAAGGCTTTTTTCCACCTGCCCCTGAATCAAGAAAACCGTCCCTTTATGTGAGATCAAACTAGGGTGTGTATCCAGGATTTCTACGGGTAATGCATCGAGCCATTTAGCCAATAATGCAAATTGTGCGTTACGGATGAGAGAAGTACCGGCCTTCTCGACCAATTCTGCAATGGCAAAATTATCTCCGATCCGGCTGTAGAGCGAATAGGCCTGTGCCCACTCCTCACGTAAGATATACACATGGGCGATCCGGCGAAGTGAGGTCTCTAATTGGTCGGGCTTTTCCCTCTCAAATTGTGTCCGTAGAAATTCACCAAACAGGTGATGGTAGCGTAACCACCTGCCCTCCTTACCCACGGGCAGGACAAACAAGTTATTTTGTACTACCTGGTTGATCAATGCCCGCCAATTCACTTCGGATCCCCAGATAGCTGTGCATAACGAAACATCAAACTCGTCCAAAAATGCCGTGCGTAATAGAAAATCACGTATTTCAGGGGTCTGCTGATCCAGGATCTCCTGCGCCAGATAGGTGTAAAGCTCCACCCCTGTAACCCGGGCCGCCCGCATCTGGTTTGTCATCCCAGAGCCCATCACCTGAGCAGAAAGCATCAGTCCTGTGATCCACCCCTCCGTATCACGCGCCAAGTCCGCCGAAGCCGAGTCAGATAAGGTGACATGGTAGTGTTGCAACACGAACGCCTGGATTTCATCAGCGCGAAAGGCCAATTCTTCAAAACCGATACCACCAACTTGCGAACGAGCCACCAGTAAAGGCAGATCAGGCAGGCTGAGCAAGGTGCGTGAGCTAAGGATTAGATGGCAGTTTTCTGCCGAAATGTTGATAAACCGATTGATGAATGCCTGGATTTCTCTAACGTTGCTGACCAGATGGTAATCGTCCAGGATGAGTAAAAAATGCTCCGGGATATGCTCATAAGCATCGTTAACGATCACCGAAACGAGCTGGTTGATATCTGGTTTTAAGGGGTTGAGGGCTTTTAGCGCAGTATTGGAGACAGCTCCAAACTTGGGGAAGGTCCGGTGAAGTGCCGCAATAAAATAAGTAAAAAACCGTTCTGGTGTCTGGTCGATATCATCGATCGCATACCAGCATACAGGCACATCCACCTGATAGGCGAAATCAATTAATAATGATGTCTTTCCGTATCCGGCTGGGGCGATCACCAGGATAAGCTTTTCATCCATCAGGTCATATAGCAGGTTGATCAAACGCTGGCGGGTGAATAGCTCCTTGCGGCGTTGTGGTAGGATGACCTTGGTAGGCGTCGGTTTTCTTGCCATGTGCTCGTCAGGTCGATTTTAGCTCGACTATCTTACAGTATAGCATACTAGGATAGGTTTCAAGACATGTGGATTCCTACCGGGTCAATTAATCTGCTGTAGAATATACTATGTCTTCATACATATTGATTAACACAAAAAGTAAGCCATCGGTACTTGTTGTAGCATAAAGATAAGCAGATCGCTAATGTGAGGCTTTCAATGCGTAAATTGTTGCCCATTTTATTGCTTTTGTTGCTGCTTTTCATTGCTCCCCAGCTGGTATCTGCTGATAATTCACTCGCTGTTTATTATGCTGGTCCCGAGGGCAATCTGTTCACTGCGCTTTCCCTGGATAATGACATTCGTCTCGTTGAAGATGTAGCTGCGGCCCGGGTCTTTGTGCTCAATGGGGTAATTCCTAATGCGACAACCATCCATTCAATTGTTGAGGAAGGGGCTGGTCTGGTATTAATTCTCGGACCTGATCTGGCGGCCTCTCAATTAAGCACCTTCCTGGGTGAAAACATAGCCCTTGCCTATCAGAATGAGCCACTCAGCGTAAATATTTACTCTGCCGAATCTGATCCAATTCTAAAAGATGTTCTGTGGAACAGCTCACCTCAAATTCGCCAACGATACCTGATCTCGGGGTCAAGTTTCGTCCCTTTGGTGACTGGTTATGAAGATGGGTCATTGGTTTTGGGAAAGAAAGAACTTGGTTCAGGGCATATTTTCCTGATTACAGCCTTCCTCAATGCAGATAACACCCAATTTCAGGAGTGGGCATACTTCAATTATCTGATCTACCATCTGGTTGAGAGCTCCACGGGTCGCACTCCGCTCTCTTTTGCCAGCTATCCCGCCTCACCAGTTCCCCATGCTGGTGATCGCCTGGTCATATACCTTCTGCTGGCAGGGTTGCTGCTTATCTCTGGTGTGGCATATTGGATTGTTCGCCGTTATAGCCTGCGCCATCCCGAAGCCCTGGATGCAGTTGTCTCGGATCGCGAAAAATTTATCATCCGCGAAGCCAGCACCGATTGGGAAGATATCGGTTTTCATCGACCTCTGGCTGGTTTCTTCATTGCCTTCTTTTTAGGCATCCTTGTCTTCATCCCACTCATCATCTATCAAAATCTGATCCTGCCCGTTTACATTTTGCCTTCAGCCCAGGCGGTCGGAATTTGGGGGCGCGTGACTCAGTTCTTTGCATTGATCTGGAACTTTTTTGATATGGGGACAGGTATTGCGTTTATAAAATTTCTCTCCCAATACCGGGTTCACGATCCTCGCCGAGCAGTCCAATATGGGCAGGTGTTCGTTTGGTGGCAGGCACTCTCAGGGGCCGTCCAGGTTGCCATCATGGTGTCTCTGGCAGGCTCAGTTTTACCCGGCACGGCTTATGCCATCTATGCCTGGAGCATTATCGTTCATACCTTTATCCAGATCCCAGGTTTTTACCAGGTGATGCGCAATGCCCTGACGGGTTTACAACGCTTTGATTATGCCCAGATATTAGATCTGGCCCTGGCAGTCATCTTCCCGATGATTACCCAGCCCATCCTGGTCACCCTGATGTATCACTGGGGTAAGTCAAACCCAATCTTTGGTGCACCCATGGGTGGGTTACTGGGTATGGGTTTAGCGGCTTATGCCGCTGAATTATTAACTTTTCTGCTTGGTTTGTGGCTATATCGCCATATTGGCTACAATGCCCGGCTTTATTTTATGGCCCATTTTGATTGGTCAGTGATCAAAGACTCCTTCCGCTTTGGAGTATTTGAAATGCTTGGTTCAGCTGCCTGGGGGGTGGGTCAGTCCGTGGAGATCCTGATCAGCCAGGCATACCTGGTGAATTCTGCCGAAGTGTGGGGCAATTGGGTATTGGCTCAAAATTTTGTTTATGCATTTAATGTCACCGCCACGCTGTTTAACAACCTTATGCCCTCCATCTCTGAAGCAATTTCGCATGGACGTAAATTACTCAGTCAATATTATTCCGCCATGGGCTACAAATGGGGAGGGATGATCAGCGCTATGCTGGGTGCGCTCCTGCTGGCTGTTGCGGACCGTTTCATCCTGGGTGCTAGCGGTCCAGAATTCATTCGTGCAGCCCAATATAGCACTCCTCTGCTCATCTGGGGTATGATCCAGTACCCATCCTGGGTAGGTGATAATGTTCAATTGGGTGCCAATAAACCCTGGATGAAAAGCGCATTGGTGGGGATGGAACAGCTCTTGCGGATTTCCCTGGCCTTTATCTTGATTACCCGCTTACAGATTATGGCATTAATCATTGCTTATCTCGTAGCTCTCATGACCAAAAACATCGTTGCATACATATTGAACCATAAACTATGCTTTCCCCAACGCTTTTACTTCTGGCAATCCCTGGGGGCGCCTTTCCTGGCGGGACTGGCTCACTATGGCATATTGCGGTGGATTGGTGGTCTTATCTGGAAAGGAGACCAAGTCTCCAGCATCCTGATCCTGACTATCGCCATTCTGCCATCCTATCCACTGTTCGCCTTTTTCTATGGTCTTTTTGGAGGCTGGGATCGTGCCACTCTGGAAGAAGTACGC
>JBAQFX010000023.1:0-16434 GCA_049287485.1 Anaerolineales bacterium | reverse complement strand
ATGCTATTCCTTCTAATGACCGTTCTCGAATGGGATCACAATTTGCGCTTACTCCACCAACCGTGTAAAGGTTTTGATAGATCACTTCACCTTGCATGTCAATAGGCTGGAATGAATTGTTAATTGGAACATTTGTTGTGAAAATTGGATGGCTTTTATCAGAGAGAAATTCTTTCTGGAACCATTGGCTTGAATGCTCAGGAATGTTTACAGGTAATCCGAATATCGCCTCCTGCGCATAGCCGTTATGGTTTACGCATACTCCACCACCAAGAATTCCACCTGTAGATAGGATATATGTCTTTGCTTGATGAGCTGTTTTTCTAGAGGCAGCTTCAGACCAAATTGCTTTGATCGTCTTTCCTTCAAAACTAAAGTTTGATACTTCCATTCCATTCAAAATAACACCATGATTTCGTTCGATGGCAGAAACTAATAAGTTTTGTAATCGGATGCCTGGGATAGAGGGAGGCAAGCCAGGTATTTCAAATACTGGTAAACCCAATTCTGATTCAAGGTGCTCCCTTGCTTCTTTTGAATGATCCAGGCCCAACACGGCGGGGAAACCGATTCGAGAGACACTGTTTAATCGAGGTTTAACAGCATCGATAACTTCTTGGCGAAATTCAGGATTATCAAATAGGCGTGCAATGGTAATCCCATAAATGAATTTTCGTTGACGCAACGAATTTATATTAATGATAATATCTTGGGCTAAAACACCTTGCGCACGAAGATTATCAACGACTAATGTTGAGGAGAAATCAAGATAGCCATTAAATCCAACGATTAACATAGGTGATTTTTGTTTTGTATCACCTGCTGCCATGGATATAGGAACCAAACAGGTTGGCCGTAGTGTTCCAAGAGCTGTAGGCAACCAGATATTCGCATCGAGTGAGCCAATAAATGGGTACTGTGATTCATCACATAATTCCAGGAATGACTTGATCGCTTTTTCGAGCGTTGTTAATCCTGTTCTTGAATAGGGGTGAGTAGGATTGTCCTTGATGAAGTCTTCTAAGTAGGAACCTGGTGAATCAATAAAAGTTTGATAATCAGATGGTTTATACCCGAATATATCAATACAGCCACTACCCCAATATGGTGTTCCCCAGCCTTTGGTTACGACCTTGGTATGATGACCTTCCTCACTTGCCCGCCATGCAGCAATCAATCCTGCAAAACCTGAACCGATGACAACTATATCCTCTATGGGTTTAGCCTGTTTATTTACGAAAGGGTCCCTGGTTTGAGAAATTGATAAGGATGGTTTGTATTCTGTTTCTTCAGGTTTATCATATTCATCAGTTACCACCTTGGAAGAACGGTCCCCTGGCAACCCGGTTGCATTGAGGATATCGATATATACGAATTCATTAAACCGTGCTTGACGAAGCTGTTGCCCCCATAAAATTGGTAGATTCCCTTTCCAACGCTCTTGAAGAAAGTCTCGCAATAGTACATTCGTTTCTGTAATTGGAGAATGTCTTAATGCATGCAATACTCCTGCAGCCCTGAATGTGCAAAAGGCACCCTGACATGGTCCCATTCCTAACCGAGTTTCACGACGGATATCATCTAGAGTTACGGTATCGGATTGAATAATTGACTTCTCAAGCTCTTCTTCGGTTACTAACTCACATTCACAGATTAACTGTCCATAAGATTGTGCGGCTTCTATATTTTCCAGGCGTGCACCTAAATAATGATGAGGCGCTTTTCCTTTGGGTTTATCAGGTAATGGCTCAAGATGGGTGCGACAAGGGAGATCGACATTTAGTTTCTCGCATACCTTATCTACGCAGACCTCAGCCATTTTCCGGTATGTTGTCCATTTGCCACCGGTTATGGTGATTAATCCATCAATACCGTCTCGTTTCGCATGATCCAACAAGACGAATCCACGACTAAGATCACGATATTTACTAGCACCAGCATCCTGAACTAATGGGCGCACGCTTGCCCAGGCCCGGAGGACGCGGAATTGTTTGAAAGCAGGGATTAACTTTTCACCTTCATCTAATAATAACCGGATTTCCTTCGGTTCGATTGAATAATGATCTGGATTTGTAACCTGAACATCAGTTGTACCGATCACTGCAACAGTATGAGCAGGAACCAGTATGTCACCATCCGAAGGTAGTTTGCAACGATTGATGATTGTATTTACCACTCGATGATTAAGCGCCAACATAGTTCCTTTACCAGGGACCATCGTTATATTAACTCCAGCCGTCTGCGATATTTTCCCTGACCAGGCTCCCGACGCATTTATGACTATCCCAGATTCAATCATCACCTCTTCATCTTTAACCAGATCATGGCAGTGAGCACCCACAACGCTTGGATGATCATATATTGTTTTATGATCCACTTGTAAGCTCAAGACCTCATGGTATTCCAATACCTGTGCGTCGTATTGGCGAGCGGATTCTGCATTTAGCTCAGTGGCGAGGAAAGAATCTGCAGAAGCATCAGGTACATGAAAACATTGCAGGATATTCGGATTGAGCATGGGTTCCTGCTTTAGCATATGATGGATTGGTATATTCTCTATCGGGATTAAAGCTTTTTTACAGCCATCTAGAAATTGTGAAACATAATTAAGATCATCCACTGGGGTTAGAACGAAATAACCGCCTGTATCCTCAATGCATTGTGGCATGATATGTCTGAGGATTTTATTCTCATCGATACAGTCTCTGGCTGTGTCAGGATCTTTAACTACGTAACGGCTCCCGCTGTGAAGCAAGCCATGAAAACGGCCGGTAGTACCATATGCTAGATCACGGCGTTCAACCAGAACGCACTTAAAGCCACGCATGGCGAGGTCACGCAAGACACCAGTGCCAGTTGCCCCACCTCCGATCACAAGGATATCTGTTTGGATACGACGCATGCTTTTCCCTCAATGATGAACAGTACAAAGTTATTTTCTAAAAGGAGGCTGATACCTAATAAAGTCATTCTTCTACCCAATTGAATGTTCTTTTAACTGCTTTTAACCAACCAGAGAATAACTTTTCCCGGTGAGTTAGATCCATTTGTGGTTTCCAGGTGTGATTAATTTGCCAATTATTACAGAGATCCTCAAAACTATCCCAAAATCCAATAGCCAGACCAGCAGCGTAAGCAGTACCAAGTGCCGTTGTTTCAGCAATTTTTGGGCGTACCACCGGTACTCCCAAGATATCAGCTTGAAATTGCATTAATAATTGATTATTTACCATCCCACCATCAACTTTAAGATTTTTCAGCTTCACTCCAGAATCTGCTTCCATAGCCTCCAAGACTTCGCGAGTCTGATAGGCTGTAGCTTCAAGTACAGCCCGAGCGAGATGGCCTTTATTTATGTAACGGGTAAGACCAACAATTGCACCCCTGGCGTCCGATCGCCAGTATGGAGCAAATAACCCAGAAAATGCCGGAACAAAATAGATTCCTCCGTTATCTTCAACGCTCTTTGCCAGATCTTCAATATCGGATGAATTCGTGATGATACCAAGGTTGTCTCGAAACCATTGAACTAAAGCGCCAGTAATGGCAATAGAGCCTTCCAATGCATAAATCGCTGGCTGGTCTCCAATTTTATAACCCAGCGTCGTTAAAAGTCCTTTCGTAGATTGGATTATATTTCGACCAGTGTTGAGCAACATAAAGCAGCCAGTACCATAGGTGTTTTTAGCCTCTCCAACGTTAAAACAGGTCTGGCCCACCAACGCTGCCTGCTGATCTCCCAAGTCACCGCAGATAGGTATCACATCATTGAATGGTCCATTTTTTAAGGTAAATCCATACTCATGCGGATCACTGGAAGGAGCAATGCGGGGTAAGATAGCTCTCGGAATGTTAAAAATTTGGAGAATTTCCTCATTCCAGGTTAAATTGTCCAGACTCATCAACATAGTTCGGCTGGCATTACTGACATCGGTTACATGCACGCCATTATAAGGACCACCGGTCAGCCACCAAATAATCCAGGTATCGATATTCCCAACCAAAACATCCCCCCGTTTTATCGCCGAATGCAAATGCGGAATATTATCCAGGAGCCATTTTATTTTTGGCCCTGAAAAGTATGTCGCCAATGGTAATCCAACTTGCGCTCTGAAGCGATCTTGACCACCTTCCTTAGTAAGATTATCACAGATCTGTTTCGTGCGAGTATCCTGCCATACGATGGCATTGTAATAGGGTTTTCCAGTATTTCGATCCCATATCAATGTTGTTTCACGCTGGTTGGTTATCCCAACAGAATGAATCTCTCCCGTTGTTATTTTGCCTTTACTCCGTACTTCCTGGATGACTTCTTGGGTGCATTGCCAGATTTCTAATGGATCATGCTCAACCCATCCAGGTTGTGGGTAGATTTGATGGTGTTCCTTTTGAGCAGAAAAACACACGGTCCCGTTGTGGTCAAACAGGATGCAGCGCGTACTGGTTGTCCCCTGGTCAATTGAAGCGATATATTTATTCATTGGGCACATTGTTAATGAAAATAAAGATGTATATTTCGATTGGATATAGAAGTATCTTCATAGCAAATTTTTATCGAATCGCTTTCGAAAAACATTAGAAGACCATAGATTTTTCTTGTGAACATCAACAAAGTGAGTCTCAAGATTTATGTAAAATCAATTGAAACCATTTGGATTTTGTGATTGCCATCGCCATGCATCCGCACACATCTCATCCATTATCTTATTAGCATACCAATGTAGCTCTCGATTGGCTTTCGTTGGGTCTGCATAGGAAATAGCTGCATCACCGGGACGACGCCCCATGATTTTGTATGGGATTTTATGCTGGCAGGCTTTCTCAAACGAAGAAATTACTTCCATAACACTAAAGCCTCTACCAGTACCCAGATTATATGTCACCAAGCCGGGTCTCTTTTCAAGTTTTTCTAATGCTTTTATATGACCTTTTGCCAGATCCATCACATGAATATAATCTCTTATTCCAGTGCCATCCGGGGTAGGGTAATCATTTCCCCATACGCGCACAAATGGAAGCTTACCGACTGCCACTTGAGAGACATATGGCATCAAGTTATTGGGTACATCGTTTGGATCTTCACCTATTTGGCCACTTGGATGAGCACCTACGGGATTGAAGTAGCGTAAAAGTGCGATATTCCATACAGGTTCTGCTCGATACAGGTCACGCAAGATATCTTCGATCATTAATTTTGATCTACTATAAGGATTGAGTACTGATAACGGAAATTCCTCTGTGATGGGAATGGTTTTTGCTTCTCCATACACTCCAGCTGTCGAGCTGAATACAATATTCCGTACGTTATATTTTTTCATCACTTTCAGTAAAATCAGGGTGCCAGAAACATTGTTGTGAAAATATTCTAGGGGAATAATAACTGATTCACCCATGGCTTTCAAACCAGCGAAGTGAATTACAGCTTTAATGGATTGAGATTCAAACACTTTTTCTAATTCATCTCTATCTAGGAGATCAATTTTATAAAACTGTATTTTTTTGCCAGTAAGTTCCTGTACTCGCTGAATAGATTCTTCCTTGCTGTTGACCAGGTTATCAACAACTATGATTTCATATCCCTCATCAAGCAATTCAACACAGGTATGACTTCCTATGTAGCCAGCTCCACCAGTTACAAGGATTTTCATCGGTAATCCTCGCGTGGAGGAGAGAAAGTATCAATTATGATGGAAGGTTTTAAAGTGAACGCTCCATGTGGTACGTTAGGCAGTGCACAATAACTATCTCCTTTGTCGAGAACATACTTTACACCATCAATGGTCATCTCGACTTTCCCTTCTACTAGATAGCCAACTTGCTCATGAGGGTGTGAATGTATTGGAATCTCAACCTGAGCATTAAAAGTAAACTCACATATCATCATAGATGGACTTTGAGCTAGGGTCTTACGCTTAAGCCCAGGTAACGCATTGATGGATTTGGCTTCACTATTTAGAAATATCATTTTCTCGCTCCGCATTCACATTATATTGTTTAGGTATTGTTACTGGTTTAGATGATCGCGCTGATTGATACAATGCTTCAATAGCAGCAATGTTTGCTCTGCTATCTTTAAGGCTTATTCGTGGAGGGCTACCTGAGAGTATTGCGTTTTCGAGGTCCTCGATTTCTCCTCTGTATAATTCTGCACCTTTTATAGTAATTTTCCGGGCAGGTCGATTTCTCTCTAAATATATTTTAGTCTTTAATCCAGGTTTATATGGTTCAGAGATAATTATTCTACCTTCATCTCCGGTGATTTCAATCAATGTTTTATAAGGTGTGATAAAGCTACACTCAATTTGGACAAATACTTCGTTTGGAAAATGCAGTTGTCCTGCAAATATCAAATCGATTCCAGTCGGTCCAGTCACTTGATAACCAAAGACTTCCACCGGTTCTTCACCTGTAAGGTAGCGTGCGTATCCTATAGGATAACATCCAACATCCCATAAACTTCCACCCCCCAAATCTAGATCAAAACGAGGATTGTTTTGCCGGGTGTTGGTATAACAGAAAGATCCGCGAATTAACTGAATTCTTCCAATTTCTCCATCATCAACCATTTTCTTTATTAATAATGTCTGCGGATGATGGCGATACATGAATGCTTCTGTAATCACCATTCCAGTTTGCCTTGCCACCTCGATTATTTTATCTACCTCAGCGATACTTGTAGATAAAGGCTTTTCACAAAGAACGTGTTTTCCCATCTTCATGGCCTTAATAGACCATTCAGCGTGTAAACTATTTGGAAGCGAGTTATATATTACATCAATATCAGGATCATTAATTAAGGAATCGTAATTTCCAAAAAAGCGCGGAATATTATTGGTTTTCGCATAATCTTCGGCTTTATCTAGATTGCGGCTGGCTACAGCAGTTAATTGGCTTATTTTTGAGGATTGAATTGGACCGATTACTGCCTGATTGATGCGAGCAGTGCTAATTAAACCCCACCTTAACGGCTTTAGATTTGTCATTGGTTTTAATTATACCCGGCTCTAATATCCATTGATCCCGATTGAGTATAATACCAGGCAAATGACCTTACCTGCTTTGTTAACCCATTGGAGGACTGATCCACAGATAGGACCTAATTTTGTTGAATGGCGTGTCCTACCTTCGAAACCAGCCAATTTTATTCCATTTCCACCAGATATTCACCCCATTCTAACAGATGTGATGGAAGCTAGTGCTATCCATTCTCTATACACCCACCAGTTAAGCTCATTTAGGGCAGCTAAAGAAGGCAAAAATGTAGTTGTAGTCACAGGAACTGCCAGTGGTAAAACATTATGTTATACCCTGCCAGTTTTGGATTGCATGCTCAATGAACAAGAATCCACTGCACTCTATTTATTTCCGACCAAGGCACTATCACAGGATCAAAATACGTTTTTAAAAACTCTACTTTCACAGACCAATTCAAACCTTGCTGATGATGTCATATCGAGTAATGACCGGCCCATTATCCAACATGCCATATACGATGGCGACACTCCTGTAAGTATCCGTCCACATATACGTAGTGTGGCGAGATTAATTATCACCAATCCAGATATGCTTCACACAGGTATCCTTCCTCATCATACAGGCTGGTCGCATTTTTTCCAAGGGTTACGTTTTGTGGTCATTGATGAAATACACACTTATCGGGGTGTATTTGGTTCACATGTTGCCAATGTTATTCGAAGGTTAAAGAGGATTGCGAAATTTTATGGAGTTAAACCGCAATTCATTCTGACCTCTGCAACGATTGGAAACCCAGATGAATTGGGACAAAAAATAATTGATGAACCCGTTACTTTGGTGGATGAGGATGGAGCAGAAAAAGGGGAAAAATATTTTTTGATTTACAACCCACCTATGATTGATAAAAGTCTGGGTTTACGTAAGAGTGCTATTCAGGCTGGGGTAAATCTGGCAGACGGCTTGCTTCGCTATAATCTTCAAACGATCGTGTTTAGTCGGGCAAGGCGTACGGTTGAAATTATTCTCACTTATTTAAGAGAGCAAGCCAAGAGCTCGAATATAAACAAATTATATAACAACAATAATACAAATGAAATTATCAGAGGATATCGTTCTGGATATCTACCCGGACAAAGGCGAAATATTGAGGAAGGTCTACGTAAGGGAG
Source organism: Anaerolineales bacterium (assembly GCA_049287485.1). Classification (GTDB taxonomy): domain Bacteria; phylum Chloroflexota; class Anaerolineae; order Anaerolineales; family UBA4823; genus FEB-25. Next base: position 8,291 of record JBAQFX010000023.1, on the reverse strand, counting down.
ATGTACGCGTGGTGGTCGCGACCAATGCCTTGGAACTAGGGATTGACATAGGTGGAATGGAAGCTTCGCTTTTGGTTGGTTACCCAGGCACGATTGCTGCCACCTGGCAAGAGGCTGGTCGTTCCGGTAGAGGGAAAAATTCATCTCTGGCAGTTCTGGTCACCTCCCCGAATCCATTGGATCAGTATTTAGCCCAACATCCTGAGTATTTCTTTAGCCGTTCTCCTGAACATGGGATGATTAATCCGGATAATTTACTAATTTTATTGGGGCATATGCGTTGTGCTGCTTTTGAGCTTCCTTTTCAGGTTGGTGAAGTATTTGGAAAAACCTCTCCAACAGATATGCTTGAATTATTAGAATTCCTTCAAAAAGAAGGTATGATTTATCGCTCGGGGAATAAGTATTTCTGGATGGCAGATAAATATCCTGCTCAGAACGTTTCATTAAGAAGTGCATCGACGGAGACTGTAATATTACAGGCGACATTAGCGAGTGAGGTGAACGGGAATTCTATACAGACGATTGGTGAGGTAGATGCCTCAAGTTCAACCTGGATGACGCATCCAGGTGCAGTATATATGCACGAAGGTACGACCTATTTAGTCAAAAATTTAGATCTTGACCAGCACATCGCCACTCTTCAGCCGATGGATGTTGATTATTATACAGAACCACGCAGAGAAGTGATTGTCCAAAAGGTGGAAAAATTGGCCGAAGTACGCGTCAAGGGTGGAGAAAAAGCTTATGGAGATATCCAGGTTACTTCACAAGTAATTGGCTTTCGAAAAATCCGTTGGCATACCAATGAAACTCTTGGGATAGAAGATCTTGAATTACCGCCGTCTGATTTGTTTACAACCGGTTATTGGCTGGCTCTATCCGATGATACTATTGAGAGGTTGAAAGAGGAAAGATTATGGTCGAATGCTCCTAATGATTATGGACCGAATTGGCCGAGACAACGCGATTTAGCACGTGCCCGGGATGGATTTCGCTGCCAAATATGCGGTTCCCTGGAAGGTGAAAAGGCACACCATGTTCATCATAAAATACCTTTTAGAAAATTCGAATTTGTAGATCAAGCTAATCAGTTGGCGAATTTAATCACTTTGTGTAATTCGTGTCACCGGAAAGTAGAAACCGCCGTTAGAGTACGAAGTGGATTAGCAGGATTGTCTTTTACCTTGGGGAATTTAGCGCCTCTCTTTTTAATGTGTGATATTAGTGATTTGGGGATTCACTCTGATCCACAATCTTCCCTGGCAGATGGAAAACCAACGGTGATTTTGTATGATCTTATCCCTGGTGGGATAGGATTAAGTGAAAGATTATATGAGATTCATTCGGATTTAATGCGAAGGGGATTAGAACTGGTCGAATCTTGTGAATGCGAGGATGGATGTCCCTCCTGCGTAGGTCCAGGAGGAGAAGGCGGCTCAGGCGGTAAACGCGAAACTTTAGCTTTATTAAAAGAATTAACACAGTAAACTCGAGAAGTTCGCATAGTTCTATTCATGCAATAAAAGAAAAATAAATGCATGAAACCAATAGCAATCATTCATCATTAAGATTTCATTACAGTATCCTACTAATGATGATTATTTAGATAAATAAAGATTTTGAGAATAAGCTTGTAAAGTTTGGATATGTGGATAATTCAATATAAGACACGCGCTTAGCAATTTCTTCAGCCAATGAGCGTTGTTTTTGAGAAAGAAGCATTTGGCGTGCTCCTGCCCCAGCTGCATTTCCAACTTGATGAAAACGATCTAGCGGGAGGGATGGGAACATACCAATCTCAATTGCACTCGGAACATTGATATAAGTACCGAAAGCACCAGCGATGATAAATTCTTCAACCTCTTCAGCGGTAACACCAGCGGTTTCTAATAGGACATCAATACCAGTTCGAATAGCTCCTTTAGCAAGTTGAATTTCATTAACATCCTGGCGCGAAATAACGATGTCTTGTCCATTTCCACTTTTGGATTGATCGACAAGTAGGAATTCTTTGTTGTGCTCAGAATTTCTGACAGAAGGATGGCTGGGAAGCAATGATCCACGATGATCCAATGCGCCAATCTGATGCATGCAGGCGATGGCATCTAAGATTCCAGAGCCACAAATACCGATTGGAGAAACATTATCAATAGTCTGTAATTTTAGTTCACCCTGGATGACCTGTACTCGCTCAATCGCGCCAGGTGCAGCACGCATTCCTGCTTTGATGTGTGCGCCTTCAAAAGCTGGACCTGATGCACATGAACATGCAATTATTTGGTTATGATGTAATAACGATATTTCTGTGTTTGTCCCAATATCCAAAGCGATTGCAGTTTTTGAGTAGGACCAAACACCTGTTGCTAATAACATAGCCACATGGTCCGCTCCAACATAACCTGCAATATTTGGGGGAAGATAAATCTTTGCACCTGGTGCAATATTCAAACCGATCCTGTCTGCATCAATTTCCAAGGATTCACTGGCAGCAGGGACGTACGGTGCCATACCGAGTTGATATACGGGTAATCCAGAGAACAAATGGTGCATTGCTGTATTACCAACCACGACGGCTTCAACAATATGCTCAGGTGCGATGGCATGATTATCGTTACTCAATTGCGTACACATTTCTTGAATAAGCTGGTTTAGTGTATCGACTAATCTTTTTTGGAGGATTTTTCTTCCTTGGGAAACATTGTTTGAATAACTGATTCTGCTGATCACATCTTCACCAAACGAGGTCTGTGGGTTCATTGCTCCGATTTTATTCAGGATCTGACCAGTATGTAAGTCGCACAGGTATGCTGCTAATTTTGTTGTACCCACATCGACAGCCAATCCTAATAGAGGGGTTTTAGGAGGCAGGATTGCAACAACAGTATTGTTGCGCATAGTCATAATTACATGCCAATTATACTCTCGTAAAAAAGTTGAGATGTTTTCGAGGACAGATTGGCTAAACCTGATTGGTTGTCTTATATCTATCTCTCTTAACTCGTCAATAATGCGTGTCGTGTCCGCTCTTAAATCTGAAATAGTTGGTTCAGGTATATTGAGTTCAATGGGAATGACAATAGGATCAATTTCTATGATCTGAGCTCGCCCTTCAATTTGAAGTCTTTGTGGTGCGGTGAGTGATTCGGGGAGGATTTCAATCGTTAAATCACTGAGGGGGAAGGTTTGACAGGCTAATCGAAATCCCGAATTAAGCTCATTTTCGGTGAATAGAGCCTTTTCTTCCAGAGTTAAATCGGTGAGTTTTCCTTTGATCAACCTGATTCTGCAGCTATCACATATCCCAATTCCACCGCATATGGAGGCAATGTCTATCCCTGCTCCTTGCGCAGCAGTAAGTAATGAATCTGCAGAAGAAACGGTTACTCGTTTACCGATTGGTTGAAAATTAATAATGTACTCAGTATCACTTTGCATAATGGTCTTGATACCTACAAACACCGTTCAAATTACAATAATCACATGAAGACCCAATTTCAGATACATCCTTACCCATGCCTAAAACCATGGATAATGATTTTGTCGGTATCATCATGCATGAATCAGTTAGAGAGACATTGATTTCTTCTCCATCTACCAATTCAAAGATCTGTGGTTGACCTGTTTCAATTGGCCATCCAATCATCCCTGGGTTTAATGGCATGGTAGTTTTTAACGTATTTTCTTCAGTTCTTGCCTCGAAATAATTACATACCATCAAGCTCAATTTCTCAACTGCAGCAGAACCGAATCCATCGAGAGCTAGTGCAATTACGGGTTCAACTCTAAACATGCTGGAAACCACAGCATCAATTTCACTACCAATTGTACACACTATAACAATTACTTCCTGGGAACGTGCTAGGTGTTGTGCGATCAGTGGACCAGATAGGTAGGCTTTCCCATTCGTAGAATTGTTAGAGAATAATTCCAATCTTTGGTGAACGAATCCTTTTACCTGATATTTTTCGTATTGCACTTGTGGATGGAGAAGAGGTGTCCCAATCATTATTGCTTTTTCGGTGTTTTCGATTAGAGATGGTCGACGTAAGCGAATCATTCCCGGATCGGCACCCTGTGCTTGCAGTACTTCATCGACAGTTAATTTAAAATCCCATTTATCGAGAATTGCCATCATACTTTTTTAATCAGTAAATTTTCTTGTCATAGTAAGTGCTTATTTATTCATGTAATTCAGAAAGTAATTTTGATAAGGCAAATATCAACAGGTCAATTTCAGAGTCAGTATTATAACCCTGGATAGATAAGCGGATGTAATGCTTGCCATTCCATTCAATACAGGGAATTTCTATTTTATAGTCAGTATATAAACGTGCTTTCAGATCATCTATATCTCTTACTCTGGGAATTGGAATCGTACCCATTTGGTGATACAAATTAGAATCTAATGGGTATAAAGGATCCAACCCAGTTTGCTCACAAATTCGTGCAATTGCAGAACGTAGGAGTGTATGGCATTCAGCTTGCACATTTTCCCAGTGATTTTGCTTCATGAAATCAATTGCAGCCGGTACAGATAATGATGCAGCTGGGTCTCTTGTACCATTCCATTGTAGATAATCTACAAACGTGCTTTCTCGAGGAGGTGTGAAATGAGATTGGTATCCCCAACTCACAATTAATGGCTCAATCAAGCTTTGTACTTCAGGTCTGGCGTATAAAAAGCCTGCACCCTTCGGACTTAGCATCCATTTGTGGCAGTTACCTGTATAAAAGTCTGCCTGCAGAGCTGCTAGATCCAATGGAAGTTGTCCAGGTGCATGAGCACCGTCAATAAGGGTCAATATACCAGCCATTCGTGCACGTTGGCAGATTAATTCAATTGGTATGGACAGGGAAGTGGGTGAAGTGATATGGCTGATGAAAATCATCTTCGTTGCTGGTGTTACAGCCTGCCAAAATTGGTCTGCAATTTCCTCACCAGAAATGGCAGGTATTTTAATGGATTGATTCTTGTATTCGGCACCAGTCTTTTGACAAATATAGTCCCAGGTAAAATTGCATGCACCATACTCATGATTAGTTGTTAAGATCACTTCACCTGGTTTAAGCGGTAAAGAATGGGCGACGATATTCACTCCATACGTCGCGTTGGGAATGTAAACGATATCATGGGCAGATGCATTAATATACCCTCCTAAAGTTTGCCTCGCTTGAAATAATAAATCATTTAATTCAACTCCGAGAAATTGAACTGGTTCTTGTTCTAATCGTCTTTGCCAAGATTGGTATGTTTCAAATACTGAACGTGGGCAGGCACCAAAAGAACCATGGTTAAGATATATCACTTGCGGATCCAATAAAAATAATTCTTTCAGCATTTTCTATCCAAAAATGATTGATTATCGCTCAGCAATTTTATCATTTTGCAATCTATATTTAGTACATGTTATAATATCGATAATAAATATCCTAATACGATATATTTGATGAATGTAACTACAATTTACTCTGGATATTATTAGTATAAAATATGAGGCGGGATTATGCGGATCATGATTGCTGGTGGAAGTGGATTAATCGGTCGGGAATTAATTTCGTTGTTTACTTATATGGGAGATGAAGTATTAATATTAAGCCGCTCCCCTGAAAAAGTGATTGGATTACCTGCCGGGGCTCTTGCAATTCAATGGGATGGAAAGACATTACAGGATTGGGGATCAAAAGTAGAAGATTGCGATGTCGTCATTAACCTCACGGGAGAGAATCTTTCAGGAAATGGATTTCTACCCACACGTTGGACTAAAGAAAGAAAATTAAAATTAATCCAAAGTCGGGTTGATTCTGGCTTAGCACTTACCAAAGCAATTGAATTGGCAAGAAAAAAACCATCCGTATTTGTTCAGGCTTCGGGTATTAATTATTACAATAAATATCAAGAAAAAGCAATTACCGAAATCGATGACGCTGGGAATGATTTCCTGGCTAATTTAAGTAAAGAATGGGAAGCTTCTTCAGAAGCTGTAGAATCGATGGGAGTACGGCGAGTAATAATCAGAAATGGTGTAGTACTTTCGATGAAAGGTGGTGCGTTACGTTTCCTTTTATTGCCATATAGGTTTTTTGTTGGTGGTCAACTTGGAAATGGAAAACAAATCTATTCATGGATTCATATCACCGATGAAATCGAAGCAATCATGTATTTAATTAAAAATAACCAGGCTAATGGCCCGTATAACTTAACCTCACCGGTCCCGGTAAAGAATAATGAATTCGGTAGAACAATTGCCAAAGTGATGAAACGTCCACATTATCTTACAATCCCGACTTTTATTATGCGATTGACATACGGAGAGGTTGCAATGATGGTTTTAGAAGGACAGAAAATTTTACCAAAAAGGTTAATGGATTCAGGATATCAGTTTAGATATCCTTTATTAGAAGATGCTCTCGTTAACTTATTATATAAAAATTAGTTTTCTTCACATATGGAGCTTGGAATGCAACATATTTTATATATATGAATATTCTGGCAGTTAGCGATACCGTCATCGATTGGATATATAGTCAAAAAATACGCCTGGTTTTGTCGGACACTGATATAGCGCTCGGTTGTGGCGACCTCCCGCTAGAATATTTGGAATTTATTATTAGTTCTTTAGATGTTCCTTTGTTTTATGTGCATGGTAACCATTCACTCCCAGAAAGTCAGGATGCTGAACAGAAACCCCATGGCTCTTTTTGCTTGCACGGAAAGGTGGTTGAATATAAGGGTTATACTTTTGCTGGAGTCGAGGGGAGTCTAAAATACAATGAAGGAGAATATCAATATTCGCAATTTGGTATGTGGGTTAATGTTATAACGCTAATACCCTCTTTGTTAACAAATAAACGAAAATATGGACGTTACCTGGATGTTTTTCTAAGTCATGCACCACCCTGGGGGGTCCACGATCAAACCGATTTACCCCATCAAGGTATAAAAGCATTTCGTTGGTTAATAGAAAAATTCCAACCCGAATACCACTTTCATGGCCATATTCATGTATATCGGCCAGATACGATCACAATAACTGATATTGGCAAGACAAAAGTGATAAATGCATATGGATATCGGCAGGTAAAATTATAAATTACCAATATTAAGGTAATTACCTGCAAATAAGTATCGGTATTTTAGTTTGGCGTAAAATCTCATCTACGTCACTTCCTTGAAGAACTTCCAAGATAGGATTTTGACTATACCCGCCTAGTAATAATAAATCGATATTTAATTCATCTATATACTTATGGATTATCTCTGCTGGATTATTTCCCTCTGAGATAATGTAATTTGCGTCAACATCATGATCTTCTAGATAGTTACGTGCATCGCTTTGAACCTCTTTACCAATCGCCTCATCTCCGATGGTAATAACATTCAACGGGATTTTCCATTGGCCCGCCATATAGGTTGCAATGAACAGTGCTTCCTGAGCCTTTAAACTTCCATCATAAGCCAGAAAGGCATGATTCAAGGTCACTGATACTTGTGGAGTAAATAATATAGGTCTAGGACATCTTTGCACTAAATTATGGATGTTTGAGCTTAATCTCCCCAGCATGCTTGCTTCGGGTGGATAGGTTAAATTCATAACTAGCAAGTCATTATGACAAGCGACTTCACAAATTCTTTCTGTAACATCTCCGAAATAGAATATCAGTTCAGCTTGAACCCCAGCATCCTCACAACGACGATTAAATTCCTTTCTTATCTCAAGGGTATTTTGAGATTCAGCTTCACTTTCTGTTGATAAGATATACATTCCATGTAGACTGGTTACTTCCCGTTTTGCTATTACCGATGCTTGATCCAATGCACACCAACCATCCTCGCGACCGTTAATTGGTACAAGAATTTCAGAGAACAAACGATCAATACGGCGACCGGCTAAGATTAACTGACGCCATTCGCCTGGTGCTGGCCCTGTCTCTAAAAAATCAGGCATAAGCGACTTCACAATTTTATTTCCCAATCGAGTAATCACTCGAAATGGACGCTTACTGTATTGATCAGCCAAATCATCAGCAGCACTGCTTACTTCAATTTGACTTTTTAATTCCTCTTCCAAAGCCGCACGATGGTCTGCTATCCATAGGTACAGATCTGTTTCTGTACGATGAGGAAAATCGAATAATAATCCACGATCTCGAATGATTTCTATTACTGGAAGATATACTTTATCGTACCAGTCTGCCACCGCTTCCGCGACTGGGATTTCTCGCTCCTGTTCACGGCCCATAAAATATCGGTGAACGACAATGTGCTCTTCGATAACTATATATTGGCC